>NZ_JAHGAH010000065.1:0-81136 GCF_030248475.1 Vibrio sp. D173a | reverse complement strand
GAAGGCTCATATGTGTTATTGCCTATTGACAGGCAGAAGGCTCATATGTGTTAGATTGTAGTTATCGTAGGAGTTTCCGCCTTCGAACACCTTTGTATTTCTGACTGACTCACTCAACGCATACTCAACTAAGTTGGTTACGTAAATTCTAAATCCTATTTCAAAAAGCATAACAAGAGCGAGAGCAAGAACCCCGGCCCCTAATGCAAATTCAACTACGGTTACACCCTTTACCTTTCTTCGAGAATACTCCATACCGTCCACCCTTATTACCGGTGTAACTCCCTTGAGATTTGCTCTACTTGAGCATTGGTAAATGTTCCTTCAAGTAGATCTCTCGCTTGATAGACATCCCCCACTTTGAACAGCGCGATCGCCAAATTCGCTCGCACTTTCTGGTTACTTGGGTTCTCTTGATAAACAGGAACCAATAGCGATATCACGTCGTCATACTGTCGTTGTGCAAGATAAACTACGGCTAAATTGTTTTTCACCGCCACGTCGTTATAGCCTTTGAGACGAGCTTGATTAAACGCATTTTTTGCTTGAGAGAATTGGTTGGTATTACAATAGGAGATGCCCGATAAAACATAGATTTCTCCGCTTTTGTTGCCCATTTCTATCGAGCTTTTATAGCGTTTTAGAGCCAAAGAATCTTCACCATCTTGGCTATGAATCTGACCTCTTAATTGAAGGAGCTCACTATTCTTCACCCCTTGATTGAGCAAATGGTCAGCATAAAACTTAGCCGACTCGATATCGCCCTTATCAAAATACACTTTTGCCAATTCCTGCATGATCTGGACGTCTTCAGGTCGCTTTTCTAGATGCCCTTTATAGTGATTAATCAGACCTGTATGGTTATCAACACGCTCCATGTTTTGCACCAAACTCTCTTCACTCTCTATTGTGGAAGAGCAACCAAACAGCAAAAGTAGTGGAATACTCAAAAAAGTCGCCTTATTCATTATTTACCCCCTCTAAAGCTCGTAAAGTCGATTTGTAAAAAGCCAAGAGCAAGAATAAAAATGACGATTGGAAACATGATCAGCAAGATCAAAGGCACACTCATTTTGGCTGACAATTTACCCATTTTCTCTTCAATTTCGAGTAATTTAATCCGACGCATATCTTCGGCTAAATCACTTAAAACATTCGCAACGGATGCGCCATAGTGAAGGTTTTGAATAATCGTTAAGATAAAGCTGTTGATTTCTGGTGCAGGCAAGCGAACGGAAAGATCATGCAATGCTTTTTCTATCCCATGTACTTTGCCGGCTTCTGATGTTTTATTGATTTGATAACATAAATCTTTATCGAAGATTTTTAGCTCTTGTGCTAAATACGCAAACGACGCTTCAATTGTCATACCGGTTTGCACGCAAACAGACATAATATCGAGGACATAAGGAAGGTTTTTCGAAACCTTTCGCACTAACATGCGCTTTCGCATCTCGAGCAACAGATCTGGAACAATGATGATACTAATAACAGCAATGATTGAAACTAATAACTTATTAATTAATGCCATGTCTAACAACCATATAAATACGGTTACTAAAAGAAAAACAACTGCTTTCAAAGGGAAGTAATATTTCGCTAAATCTTTATTGTAGCATCCGGCGTTAAGAAGTTTTTGCTCTAAATCTTTTTTGTTTCCTTCACCAAATTTAACAATGAAGGAATCAATTTTTTCTTTGCCGGTTGTTTTGGGCCATATTTAAGATACTTGCTCAGTACCAACTCTTTTTTACGAGTGAAATAATAGTCATAAATCAAAAATGACAACGAAAAAATAATCAATAAAATACTCAGCGATAAAATCATCGTCTTACTCCTTTTACAAGAAGCCAAACAACGAATAAACCTAACACCTCACTACCTACAACATAGTAAAGTACCATCCGCCCTTGAGGGTCATTGAGAATAAAGTCGATGTGGCTCGGATCAATTTGATTGACCATGAATGCAAATGCGATCGGTATTGCAGCGACTACTTTAGCGGAGATACGAGCCTCAGAGGTCATCGCCATTCTTTTCGACTCTAACGTTCTGGCATCAACCAAAATGCGAATTAGCCTTGCCAATACATTTTTTAGTTGTCCGCCTCGGTTAATGTTGGCGCGTATCGTAATGGTAAAGAAGATGTATTCTGGATAAGGGAATGCTTTACAAGAGCGAAGTAACACCTTTTCTGCATTTTCCCCCAGCTTAAGTCGATCCCCCATTTCTTTAAATTCTCGCCCGACTTCTCCTTCCATGTTTTCGCCAACAAAAGAAAAAGCGTGCATTAAACTCTCACCAGCGGTTACGGCACTCATCAAAATGTTCAATGCGTCTGGAAATTTCTTCTCGAAATCCAAACGACGTTTGTTTTGTAACCAGTAATAGCCCGAAACTACTGAAAATGTAAAAACACCAATAGAAATTAGTATTGAATTAATATTGAGCAATTCATAAATGATGTAATAGCTTAAATAACCAGAAAGAACGATAAACACAAATATAATAAAGTTCGCTCTTGGTCCTAACACCTTTATTGCGGGAGATAAATTGTTTTTGAATCTCTGCCAACGTTTTTGTTCCATTAATGCGTTCAAATTAATTGCCGCAATAATATCTTCGTCGACTTCAGTCTCTGGAAAGTAATTCTCTATTTTGCTTCTTCGGTGACTCGTTAAAAGCAAAACTGCAATACCAAATAAGATAAAAGCAATCCATAACATCATGATCTTGCTCCTTGGAAGGCTTGCATCAGCTCTTCATATAGGCCGTAAAAATGTGCTTTTTTAACAAGCTCGGATCGCTGCATAAGGCCCTCGGTCATAAAGCGCCCTCTTACCGCTTCACCATACCCCACTTCGTCGTATTGAAAGCGGAAGATTTCCTCCATCACCACACTATCGCCTTCAAGCCTTACGATTTCAGAGATGCTGGTTATTTTCCTTGAACCATCACGCAGTCGGTTCACTTGAACCACGAGCTCAATAGCACTCACAATCGCGCGTCGAATAGCATCGAGAGGCTGATTTAAGTTCGCCATCATTACCATGGATTCCACGCGTGATATTGCATCTCGTGGCGAGTTAGCATGTAGTGTCGACATGGAGCCTTCGTGACCCGTATTCATTGCTTAGAGCATCTCAAATGCTTCTGAGCCGCGACACTCGCCGAGGATGATTCGATCAGGGCGCATACGAAGCGCATTAATAACCAAATCACGCTGAGTCACTAAGCCCGTGTGTTCCACACTCTCCGCTCTCGTTTCTAGGCGAACTAGATTGGGTTGCTCTAGACGAAGCTCTGCCGCATCCTCAATTGTCACAATACGCTCGTCTTCACTGATGTATTGTGAAAGCGAATTCAATAAGGTGGTTTTACCTGAACCCGTACCACCAGAGATCAGAATGTTCATTCGGCAACGGGAAGCAATTGATAACAACCTCGCCATGTCCATCGACATTGAACCAAACTCAACAAGCTCTTCTAGCCCGATATTTTGTTCGCGGAATTTACGTATCGAAATTGAGGTGCCATCTAAAGCAATGGGTGGGATAACGATGTTGGCACGACTACCGTCCTCAAGACGCGCATCTACGGTAGGAGAAAGCTCATCCACACGACGTCCGATCCGCGCAGCAATTTGTTTTGCTATCGTCAGGACTTGCTCTTCATCGATGAAGGTAATATCTGACTTTTCTAATTTGCCATGCTTCTCAAAAAAGACGTTGTTGGGGCCATTTACCATGATGTCGGTTATCGTTCGGTCATCAACCAGTGATTGAATAGGCCCAAGACCAAAGAGTTCGTCCAGCATGCTTTTGACCAAACTTGACTTCATCATGGTCGTGACAGGGCGATCAAAGTTCGCTGCTAGGACATCGACGGCGTTTCGGATTTGCCCTTCAATTTCCAAACGAGAGAGGCTTTGTATGGCTTCAACATCTAAAGCCTCAAAAATCTGTGACCGAAAAGCCGTGTAGATCTCTTAATTTGAACTCATCTTACCCCCAATCTAGCGAGCCAACCGCTAGCATGTTGAGTGGATTGTCCATTGATCAAACGAGTAAGATCATCGATAGCATGATTGATAATTCGATCGTGTTTGTGCGCGCGCTTGCCCTCAATAAGAAGGTGAGCCAGTGAGCGACAATACCCCATATCAAGATTGACTTCAGAACCAAGATATTTCTGGAGATCATTTTGTTCGATAACAAACGTGTTCTCTGGTCGGTGGTGATTTGCAAGTGTAATAATCCGGATCCGCTTGCTCATTGAAAGCTGCTTATTCTCAAGCTGTTCAAGTAACGCTTTGGCATTGCGGACGGAAGAAACCGAAGGCTCAAAAACCACCACGACCACGTCGTAATTTTCAATCAACATATTGGGGTCAACACGAAAGTCGACGCTTCCCGAGAAGTCTTCGATCATAAAGTTGGTGTTTCGACTCAATAATTCGCAAAGTGTCTGGCTATAACTGAAAATGTCTGACTGAGATCGGTCACTATTAAGTGAAAGTAAACGTAAGTTTTTACGCACTTTGGTCAGATGACTTAATGCCCCTTCCGTATCTAACTCATGCATAGGGACAGAGTATTCGTCGATGGAGCGAGATTTGAAGTCATCTAGCGCAAGGAGCACATCAATATTGCTGTCATTGTATTGATGGTCGACCAACACATTATCGATATTATTGGCGGCTAACTTCGAACTAATTTCAGTGGCAATAAACGACGTCCCTATCCCACCTTTGCTTCCGACAACTGCAACACGCTTTGCTTTTCGCTGTTTACTTACCCCTGTGTAAGTCTGCAAATTACGATGCACATTCATGACGAAATCAGCAAACTCGTGCTTGTTGATTGGCCAATAAAGATAATAGAACCCTAACTCTTTGAGCTGACGTAAGACGCAGATGGAGTCTTCTGTACCGATGACAATAATACCTTTGTGGGTCGGCATTTGGTTGGTTAACGCTTGAGCATCCGTGACAATGTCAGATGACTCCGTGAGTTCAAGAATGACAATATTCCCACTTTGCTCAGAGTAAAAACCTTTAGGAACCGAACTCTGTTTTACGCACGTTGGTGCACTCCCCCCCTCAAACTCGAACATTTCTTGAACCAGAGACATACACTCTAAGCTCTGGTAAAGAAGTACACACCCTGTTGGCCCATGTGCACTTTCTATGATTTGCGGTTTGCTCTCTTTGAGAGATTTTCCTAAGTCAAACATCACAATCCCTCCACGATACGTTCCTTGTGTGAGACTTGCTTCATCCTAGCTACTTCAGAAAAGCAATTCCGACTGACATTCACCTCTTCTATCTCAGAAGGTGCGCACTGGTGCGTCACTAATGCGTGGTAAGTAATCGTCAGTTGGATGTCATTCGACAGCGAACTGTTTTGGCGCACAACAAACTCATCCGCTCTCAAACGCAACGCCGTCTTGTCTTTAAGTGATTTATAAACCACTTTTTTACCCTTATTGCTCCGATATTCAACAAGGTAACTCGCCCCTGAATCTATCTCGTCAACCGTGTCAAAAATCATGTTCAACTTTTCTTCCGTTTGTTGAGTAGATTTCACCGTAAACTGATAGATATGGGTTTCAGGGTAAATAAGCGCTTCCGCTCCTGGTCCATTGAAATAACGCTCAGCACACCCAGAAAGTAATAACGCGCTTATCACTGCCACAAATAAAGTTTTCATTGAATAAAACCTCCCTGAGACAGCAATTGAATGGTTGGGTCATTGCCTTTGTTGCCTTCTTCACTATCCGAAATTTTCAACCAACGGCGAAGTGTCGACGTTTTGCTCATGTAGGGCATTTGGATGTCTTTCTTCTTCATTGGTTTGACAAGATTAACGGTCGCAACAATGATCAGCTCCGTGCGTCGTCTATCTGTAGAAGCTTTACGAAACGCAGCTCCGAGAACAGGAATATCGCCAAGAAGTGGAATTTTTTTCAGCTCTTCTAAATCGGCACTACTCATCAGCCCACCAAGTACAAAACTATCGCCATCACCAAGTTCAATCGTGGTCATCGCTCTTCGAGTCGCAAATTGGGGCACTTCTAGCCCAGCAGAGCGAATGTATCTTTCTACTTCGCTAACTTCAGGCATGAGACGCATTCGAATTTTGCCCTCATGAAGGACTTTCGCGGTAAGATCGAGTTTGATACCAAACTCTCGGAAGGTAATATTGATATTATTATTGGTGGTAACAATCACGGGTACTTCACCACCAACAAGAAAGCTTGCTGACTCTCCTGAGATAACAGTAAGGTTTGGCTCGGCAAGCACTTGGGCTACATTTTCATTGCCAAGCGCAGTGTTCAAAGTGGTGAGGTCAGCAGCATCAAATTGTTGGAATAAAAACTCACCAACATCCGCACCAACAGAAGACCAATCCACACCTACAGTTTGGGCGAACGTTTCTGTCACTTGAGCGACCGATATTTTCACATTGACTTGTTGATCAGTCGCCACTTCTATGAGCTCTAGGATGCCTTCCCACGTCATATTTCGAGCGAAAATCATGCTTTGAGGCTCTTCGATGTCATATGCCTCATTCTCGAACTCTAAGACCTGCGTCTCTTCCCACTTCTCCGTTTTGTCTCTTCCAAGTAGAGTAGCAACCATCCGATAAATATCATCACGTTGCTGCTCCGATTCCACTACACCACTCACTGCGACCTGATTACCAACCGATTCTACTTTGATGTTGAGTTCGGGATAGTGAAGCTTGATTTGACGTCGGACCAACGACAGGTCAATATCGACAATAATTCGGTCAGAGAGCAGCACTTTCTTCGATTTACCGTAGATGATGAATCTGGCTTGTCCGACCTCCTTAGCAAAAACAACGACAGTATTTTCATTTACAACGTTGTAGTCGACGATTTCAGGGTCACTCACAAATACGGTCGAGATCGGTTCTTTCACCTCAATGTGTTGCCCATCACTGACCGTGATATAACGATCGCCAGAGAAAGCGGAGAAACTAAATAAAACACCAAAAACCAAGCGAATGAGAATATCCTTTTTGTTTTCATCACAGCTCCTCTCCTTGGGCAGATTGACGAGCAGACCCTCTTAACTCGGTCACGCCACTATAATTGCCTATCACATCACGCACTTCCGCGAAAACAGGCTCTTTATAGCGATGGCATCGGTATACCTCTAGATGCATTGTTTTCTGCGCGATAGATAACTTGGCGATCTCACTCGGATCGACTTCAACAACGATGACTATTTGATGATCATCTTCACTTGAGACATTTGATTTAACTCGGGAGTCCACTGGCTCTTTGGTATTACCGACGCTGAGCACTTTGACGTTTCTCAAAATCAATTGTGCATTCACGCCACTAAAGTCAATAGCGTCGGTATCTTCATCGGCTAAGTTTTCTTTTGGGGAGCCCACTGAAAGCACATCAACGTTAGTACCTGGACGGATATAACCTTTGACCAAGTTACGAGTACTCACCAGTAAAGAGTAAGGCTCTTTTCCTTCGGTAATGAGAAGGTCGATATAACGAGGGTCGTTTTCTTTAACTTGATATTCAGAGAACACGATTTTTCCTGCTTCAATGTTTTTTGAAAGGAGAGTAGACGGTGAGAAGTCTAGCTTCATATCGGAGTTAATCCCCTCTTCTAAAGCGATATTGAGCAACATCTGTTCTTTTTGAACATCATCGATTTCAATAGGTGTTCCGCGCTCTAGATTGCTCTTCGCGCGCCAGACCTGAACATAATGAGCCTGTGGTTCATCTGAATTGCTTGATTGAGATACGGTTGGATTTTGCTGCTGAGGATGGGCAGTCATGTGGCTGTAAATTCCGATGCCTCCAACCAGAAGTGCTAACAGTGCAAAAACCATCCCGATACGAGATCGCATACGCCCCTCCCGTTTTTTAAACGGATGTTTTCAAAAGAAGTGCCGTATAAAATCCACAACAAATTGCAACACCGTAGGGAAGCCCGATCTGAGGTATGTCACCCTCTCCAGTAACGTGAGATGGTCGTAGTAATATCAGGTAGATTACTGCCAATATCCCTCCGTATATCCCGACGAAAATCAATGCCTCTAAAAGGCTTTGAGTTGGAAGTGAGAGAGAAAAAGCAGCAATAAGTTTTACGTCCCCTCCTCCAAG
This sequence comes from Vibrio sp. D173a, assembly GCF_030248475.1. Lineage (NCBI taxonomy): Bacteria > Pseudomonadati > Pseudomonadota > Gammaproteobacteria > Vibrionales > Vibrionaceae > Vibrio > Vibrio sp. D173a. The sequence continues at coordinate 72,979 of NZ_JAHGAH010000065.1, read as the reverse complement.
TACCCCAAGTACATGGAGGAAAAGCAAAGCAGACCAACAAATACCTATCACCCAAAGACTTGATAATGAAAAATCTGCAATGCCAATCGCAATCGCTAAAACGGCAATCACTAACACGTGACTGTTTTTAATGGTTCGCTCTCTGATATCAGAAAGCGACACAACAAAACAGACTATTGCTAACGTAATGTATACAAACAACATTCAATATTTGGAACACCTGTTTTAGTTTCAGAATGCGTCTAAGTCATCAGCAATATCACCAAACGCATTCCCTAACGCTGTGATAAGAGTTCCATCAGCAGCGAAGGTAAGAATCAAGAATGCCGCCATAGCAACGCCGATTAATCCGTACTCAATTGCAGTAACACCCTGCTAATCGTTTTTAAGTTCATTTAGGTAGTTTGTAATGTCTACATAAAGTTTAGTAATCATGGTTTGTCCCTTATTCCGTTCTAATTGCTTAGCCTATTGATCGTAGACACCGGACCACTGTCTCAAAAATGAACAACATCGGTATTACCGATTATGCCAATACCCTGTACTCCAACTGTCCTTATTCTTTAGAGGTATCAGAAAAAAGCTCTATTTACAGTTCAGTCAATTATCTATCCCTTTTCTTCTTTGACTGCCATAAATAAGATTTTGTACAACAAATCATAAGCGTGACATATATCACATAAAACCAAGCTATTAGTTAAAACTTCATCATACCCATTAAGCTAAACCTTAAGGACTAAAGGCAATAGGCAGCACCTCGATGAAACTTCCCTTCGACAACCTGATCTCTTTTCATGCCGTTATCACTCAAGGCTCTTTCAGCGGTGGAGCGAGGAAATTAGGTAAGTCTCAATCAACGGTAAGTGGTGCAGTGAAGAGCTTGGAAGAGGAGTTAGTCTATCTGCTGATAGAGAGAAGCAATAAACAAGTCAAACTTACAGAACGGGGAAAGAAGATCTATCAGTTGTCGACACCCATCATTAAAAAATACAACGAACTGAGCCAAATCGCCGAATCCCTGTTGAGAACCGAGCTATTTCATATGCGAGTCGGCATTGATTCTCTGGTGTTCAATAACGAAGTCAAAAGTGCCTTAATTGAGTTTTCTGAGGCTTTTCCTGAAATTGAGCTTAATGTCGTCACTAAACCAAGTCGAATTCTGGGTCAATACATCAATAATAACCAAATCGACATTGCTATATGCAACCCTTATCACCGTACCAAATTAGACTTTAATATTGACGAGCTTTTTACCGTTAACTGCAATTGGATTGTGCATCGAGAGTTAATTCAAGAGGGTAAGTGCACTGAGTCTCGTCTACTCTTATTAGATGGTTGCGAAGATCTGATCGACCTTTCAAATGTAGCTAAAAATTACATGTGGATACTCGATGACATCAGTACCATCTTGGAGTTGTGTATTGCTAAGAAAGGCATGGCGTTCCTGCCGCAACATACAATTGATAACTCCATGCATCAGGGAGTGTTAGCAAAGGCCCCCAGCGAAAGTGCGTTGTTTGGGAAACAGCTATACGCCTCTTTGATTTGGCCAATACACTCTGAGTACGGCAAATACCATCAATGGTTACACGATAAATTAAGAAAAGGGCACAGACACTTTTAACTGGAGTCGAGATGTCTTTCTACTCTCCATTATTCAAAAACTATCTTCTCATCGTCTTGAGCGTTGTTTTGCTTTATGCCTCTTATTCAATTCAAGCAAAAATGACTGCGGTAGACAAAAACTCCGTTGCTCAACAAAACCGGCAATCATTGAACAATAAAAAGCTTAGGCTGAAGCCCGCTTCAACCTCCTCTGCCAGTTCAAAAAATCGCGTCATTGAACTTCGAGGAAAAATACGCCTTCTTCCCAAACCGTTTATTCGTTCATTCAAAAGCCAACATCGCCTGCCGCCTTACAGTATTTACCCACCATCGTCGCAGCGTCGAAACAGTGGCAGATTGATCCTGCTCTGATTCTTGCTGTCATTCATACGGAAAGCGCATTTAACCCCAATGCGGTTTCTCATGCCGATGCCATTGGGTTGATGCAGGTGATGGAAAACGGTGGAGCATTAGAAGTCTCTCAGCAGCTCTATTTTGGCCGAAAGATAGAAAGAGAAGCATTGTTCGACCCTGAATTTAATATCGACATAGGAACGGCTTATTTGCATATCCTCGAAACGGAGTATTTACACGCTATTCACTCAGAAAAAAGTCGAACCTTACTCTCAATTGCGGCCTACAACTGCGGTTTATCGAATTTAATGCGCAGCTTATCTTATACGCAGTCCTTTCCAAAATTTACTAAAGAAATGAATAATTTAAATTATGAAGAAGTCTATTTTCGATTGACACAAACACTGCCAATTGAGGAAACTCGGCTCTATGTCGCGAAAGTGATGAAGCTTTATCAGCACTATCAAAAGCACTTCACCAATACATTTAAATGATGCGCTTAACCGTATTTTGGCCCAAAGAATTGATAAGCTGTGATCCTTGACAGCAAGTTACTGTTTTTTCTCTCCCCAAATAATCACACTCATGCTATCGTTAACATTAAATTAACAACAATACACCTGCGATTAACATGGAGTTAGAGAATGATTCAGCCTAACGAGTTAAGTGAGCAGACTTGCGCTCTCCCACCACCAAATGAAATGATTCTCAAATGGGCAGCGGAACGCCCAGATGAAGTCTATTTAAAACAAATCATCAACCGACAGTTCGTTGAGTTCACTTATGCGGAAGTTGCCGATCAAGCGTTAAGACTTGTCAGTGCTTTACGTAACCTTGGTGTACAGCCAGGCGATAAAGTGGCCTTAGTCTCGAAAAACTGTGCCGAATGGTTCATCTGTGATTTGGCAATGATGCTGGGCGATTACGTTAGCGTGCCTATTTTCCCAACAGCTGGTGCGGATACAATCGAGTACTGTGTGACACACAGTGAGAGTAAAGCTCTGATCGGCGGTAAGTTAGATGATCCAGCGGCAACGCAACAAGTGATCGATTCAATGCCAGATTTAATTAACATTGCACTTCCTTACGATACTGCGCCGAAATGCCAATATCAGTTTACTAAGATTATTACCGATGTAGAACCAAGCGCAGAGCGTCCACAACACCATGATGACAAGCTCATGTCTCTCGTGTACACCTCAGGAACGTCAGGTCTGCCGAAAGGGGCAATGCTGACATACGGTGCGTTCAGTTGGTCAGTTCAGCAGTTAATTAATCATATTGGGATTCAAGAAAACGACCGATTGTTCTCTTATTTGCCACTTGCTCACATTACTGAGCGTGTATACATCTTCGGCTCATCCATTATGGGTGGTGTAACTACGGCTTTCCCAGAGTCTCTCGATACCTTTATCGAAGATGTAAAAATGCATCGTCCGACACTGTTTATTTCCGTGCCTCGTTTGTGGACCTTGTTCCAGCAACGTATTCAAGACAAACTTCCGCAGAAAAAGCTCAACATTCTACTGAAGATCCCGTTCATTAACTCACTTATCAAGAAGAAGCTGGCAGATGGCCTTGGTTTAGATCAAGCGCGTGTTCTTGGTTGTGGCTCTGCGCCTGTATCACCGGCATTGCTCGAGTGGTATCGCAGCGTAGGCTTAAACATCACGGAAGCTTGGGGCATGACGGAGTCTTTCGCCTACAGCACACTTAACTACCCATTCCGTGCCGATAAAATTGGCTCAGTAGGTAATGCCGGCCCTGGCATTGAACTGAAGATCGCTGACGATGAAGAAATCATGGTCCGTGGTAAAGGCTTGTTCTCAGGTTACTACAAAAACGATATCGCCACACAAGAGTCGTTTGACTCCAAAGGGTGGCTGCACACGGGTGACATCGGCTCAATCGATGCGGATGGTTATCTCACTATCCAAGGCCGTAAGAAGGACACCTTCAAAACTTCAAAAGGTAAGTTCGTAGCACCGGTTCCTATTGAGAAGAAACTGTTCGAATACAGCCGCGTCGAAATGATGTGTTTGATCGGCCTAGGCTTGCCAGGGCCAATCTTGTTGGTTGTACCTCACGATTTCCCGAACTTCGATAAAGAACGCTACGCACGAACGACTCGCAAAGTGATCGCTCGTATGAACCAAGAACTGGAATCACACGAGCAAATAAAAGGTGTGCTGATGATTCAAGAGCCGTGGAGTATCGAGAACGGTATTCTAACACCGACCTTGAAGATTAAACGCCATGTCCTAGAACAGAAGTACCATGAACTTTGCCACAACTGGCCAAAAGGCGAGCTGGTTGTTTGGGAAGAAGAATTATAACCCCCTAGTACCGTCTCATTCCAAATTCACCCTTGCTTTGCTGTTTCTTTAAGCGAGGGTGAGCCCGCTTAATCTCTCCTCACACACAATTCTCACTTTTGATTCAACCTAAGGCCCATCCCCCCCTATCCATTGTAATCTCATCATTTGGTACTAACCTTTTAATACACAAGTTGCGTACAACCCATAAATAATGAGGTTGCGTAACACGCTAAACTGCCAAAATTAAAAATATAAAAAACCATATATATCAAAAATTAAAGCAGAATTAGACCAACAGGATTTGTTGCAATGGAACTAAGCACCCAACCTTTAGCAGTACATCTGCTAAGCAAAGATATGTCATACACAAGAGTGATTCGCGACTTAGTCAAACTTTCTTTTCCCTTAGTGAGCTTCACCACTAGCGATACATTCACCCATTTGGATGAAGAGGCATCACAACGCATTATCCTTTTCGACGTAAAATCCATGCCTTGCCCAAAGCGATACGGAATTTGTCCCATGGAGAGAAAAGAAAAGTGGGTCGCAATGAATGTTTCATCTGTCTCTTCACTTGAATGGCTAGAAAAGGGGTATTCAGGGCAAGTGTGCTCCCGTTTAGAACTTCTTCCAAAGGCGCTTTCTGCCGTTTCTCAAGGAGACGTGTGGTTTCCTCGCCCTATTTTGAATAAAGCTATCTACCACTATCAAGAAGGTGGTGAGGATTCTACTCTCACAGCAGACTATTTAAGCACCAAGTTTCTGCTTACGAAAAGAGAGGGTGAGATTTGCAAGCTGATGCTTCAAGGGCTCTCAAATACACAGATAGCAAGGCAATCAAATGTCAGCATCAATACCATCAAAACTCATGCTTCAAACGTCTTACACAAATTAAATGTACACTCTCGCTACGAATTAATGGCGATGGCAAAAAAACACTCTAACCTAAATATAAGAAACAAAGGACATTATTGACCAATTCAACAATAGAAAGGTGAAGTAAAATCGAGTAGAAACAAATTCATCCCTTTTTCACCCCAACTATTACCAGGGTCTCACCTTTGTTGGTGATGTGGAGAAGCTGAGTCCCTCATAAGCTGATAATGCGATTTAAACAACGCATTGTGACTAACGAGGGATTGAGTTATGAAAAAATTACTTCTTGCTACAGCAGTAGCAGCCGCATCGCTTTCTTTTGGCGCTTCTGCGGTTCAATTTAACAACCCAGTGGACTTTACAACACTGAGTAAAACCGACCAAAAAACAATCCGAATTGAGGGCCGAGTACCAAAACGCTGCCTGCTTCGAATTGGTAAGAAAGATGTGAAAAACAACGTTCTACGCAAGGCCAATAAAGTGCACACCGATTCGTGGGACAACGGTTTTAACAACAAGAAAGTGTTAGTGGGTAATTTGAGAGCTTGGTGTAACTACGGTACAGATCTAGATTTCTCCGTAACCGCATACAAACTGCGCGGTGTGACCAAGCACAACATGGGCGAAAAAATTAACTACAAAGTGAAAATCGGTTCTGAAACCGTTGCGAATACTAAGAACGATCATGGTATGGAAAAAATGGCGTCGCCAATTCCTTCAGTGGGCGATCACTTAGTGAACAAGATCAACAAACATCCTATTTACGTCAAACCTGAAGATTCAGGCTTTGCACGAGCTGGTAAATATAAAGGTCGTATCAAAGTGAGCCTTTCTGCATCAGGCCCTGTAATGCCGTAACCGAACGACACTTTATAGATATCGTCTTAAAAGGCAGATACAAGCTTGGCTCGATAATCGGGCCAAGCCTGTTTTAGGGAGAAATATCTATGGCTAGGATCACCACACTTCTTTTTTCTTTTTTGTTCAGTTCAATTATTTTCGCGTACGAGGTCAGTCCAATCTATTTAGAGCTAGACGACGTTGGCCGAAACTCTCAAGGGTTGTACAAAGTAACGAATGTGGAGGACGACCCAATACTGCTGGAAGTCCATGTCTATCAAGCCGATTTCTCTTCAGGCGAGGAAATCCTGACACCATCAGAGGACGAGTTTCTCATTCTCCCCCCTCAAGCTAAAATCGACGGGCAAAAGTCCCAAACCTTTCGCGTCCGTTACACGCCCAAAAGACCAATAAAAAAAACTGAGACATATCGAATCGTCTTTACCCAGATAGAACTCGACAACCAAACTGAGGAGAATGAAGAAGATAGTTCTATCTCCATGCTATTGGAGTTTGCTACGTTAGCTTTTGTTTCTCCAGCTTCAAGTAAGCCCATTCCAACCGCGACCATTAAAAACAATCAAATTGCAATCAGAAATGACGGTAAACGCGTACTGAACATGAATGGCATGGAATTTAGTTTCTCAGGTGGTAAGTCAAACAAAACAGTCGATTGGGAAGCGTTAAGTAACAAAACCAGTGCTTATTTAATGCCGGGGTCAACGGTAAAGTACACTCTACCAAGTGAGCTGGGGCTGCCCCAAACAGTTTCTGTTAAAACAATAGACTAGTGAGTTTTTTATGAAAAATCTCATTTTACACTTTATTCTAGTTTTCACTGTAAAAGCTGCATTAGCTCATAGCTGGTCGTTCCCATTCCCTGTCATTTGGGGTGAAAATACTATCGGCCAAGTGAGCGCGTACTCAGACGGTATGACCGTAGATTCAATCAACGTTGAACAGCTCGCTCAGTCAGTAGAGAAACTGATAAATGATGAAACTCTCGTGGCATTGAGAGGATTCTCTGAAAAATATATCACGGTTGAACAATTGACTCGTATTGGAATCAACGCAAATTTCGACACATCCGAACAAAGTATTAATCTAGTCATAGATGAGTCTGCAGCCGCGGACTTTTTACTCTCCTTCGGAAGCAAATACGAGCCTGCACAGTACTCGGAAAGCGCATTCTGGACGATACAAAATACACTGAACGCCAGTACTGATTACACCTTATTTAGCGATTCTAACGCCAAAGACACGCAAACTTGGCTAGGGGAATGGTTAGTTCGAGCCAATATTGGTGGCGTTCGAGGGGTAAACCTTGATGTCTCCGGCTTCGTCACTGGCGGTAATAATGTCGATTCCGATGTCTATCGTGGTGAAGCTCGTCTTTTTTTCGATGAACCCAGCACACCTTGGCGCTTCACCTTTGGGGATGTGACCCAAACTAGTGCTGGCCATCTGCCGAGCACGCCTCTGGGCGGAGTCGCTTTTGAACGTTTGTACCAAGATTTACAGCCCACCAGAAACATTCAGAACGGCGGGACGCAACCTCTAGTATTAAATGAAAGCGCCGATGTCGAAATCTACATTAACGATATCTTCCTCACCGAGATTAGATTGCCACCGGGCCGATATACACTGGATGATCTACCTCTCGTGTCAGGTACCAATGATGTGCGGTTAGACATTAGCTATCAATCAGGCCGCACCGACACCATCGTTTACAGTCAATTTTTTAACTCTCGTTTACTGCGTGAAGGCATTTCTGACTTCGGTTTTTACTCTGGGTTAATCTCGACGATCGAGGATAACAACTTTAAATACGACGATGAACAGTGGGTCACGTCGGGATACTACGACTTCGGTATCAGCGACACATTAACGCTGGGTGTAAACGGACTTTACCATCCTAAGGGCCAACAACTTGGCGTTATTGCCACTATCGGTTCTGATTGGGGGAATGTAGGTGTTCGAGCATCTGCGCAAAACAATAAACCTAATGATGACACTGGCAGTATCTACAGCCTCGATTATTCCCATCAAGTGTGGGGAACGGATAGCTATGGCTCTCCAAACTTTCGTCTCGGCGTCGAATACCAAGATAAGTACTTCGCATTACCTTGGCAAATAGCCGAACCAAGAACAGGCTTACGCGTATTCTCTAACTACGTGCTCACCATTACAGATGACCTTAGTCTAATATTAAGTGGAGACTATCGTGACTTCGAAGAGGAAGAGGTTGAATGGCTTGCGTCATCTGAAGTCGCTTGGCAATTTTACAGCCTGTCACTCTCTGCTGGTGTAGAGAAAGAGGAGAATCCAAACGATAACATTGACGAGACGCGCTTCACTTTCTCTGCAGACTGGGACTGGAACTCTGTGTCTGGGGAATACAATGCAAACGTCTCTTACTCCAACGAGCCCGATACTTACAGAGCTCAATTTCAACGCCCTTCCGATGATTACACAGGCAGCTATGGCTATGCGCTTACAGCAGAAGGTGATGCCGACTCTCAAACTTATTCTGTAGAGGGCAATTATGTGGCAAACCGCTTCATCACTGATGCTAAAGTCTCTCACCTCGACTTTGACAATTCCGACAGTTACCAAACCGCTTCATTGCGAGCAAGTACGGCGCTGACGCTGGCTGATGGCAACTTAGCTTGGTCACGTCCTATCAATGGACCTGTTGCCATCGTCGCCGTTCATGACTCTTTGGATGCTGATGTTGAAATCAACGCCGTTGCCGACGACCCAGCTGAAGCGATTTCAACTTCGGCGATAAATAATGCCGTTCAACTATCTGGTGGGCATCAGTTGTCTAGTGTCTACATCAATGTCCCAGATGCTCCTGTCGGCTATGACTTTGGTGACCACGAATACAACATCACACCAGGGTCACAAACTGGCCATCTAATAAACATCGGCTCAATCGCGTCAAAGACCATAATTGGCACACTCGAAATCAGTTCTAAAAAACCACTAAAGCTCTACCAAGGGCAGTTAGTTGGACAACAGAAAACCTATGACTTTTTCACCAATCGATCAGGTCGATTTGTTGTAGAAGGTATTGCTCCGGGCACCTACACCATCACGGTTGAAGGATTCAGCCCAACAAAACTAAACGTACCAGAAACCAATGAAAATCTGATTTATCTACCCACTTTACTTATTAAAGAGGGATAAACAATGAAACACTTATTCCAAATATCAGTGTTCAGTCTCGCCATATTATCTCAACCCGTATGGGCAGAATGCAGTGGCAAATGGACACTAAACGTTGACCGAAGTAACGTTGAATTTAAACGTGACTTAGGGGCTTATATTCCAGTTTATTTGGAGCTATCTCGCGATATTCAGACCTGTCGATTTCCGATGGCGATGGTCTCGGTCAACAATAAACAGTCCAGTTACTTAAGTTCAATTGGAGCCAGTTTATCTGTGACTATTCTGGACAAAAACTTTCGGCAGTTGAGTCACTTCCCTAATAAAGGTTTTCAGCTACCTTTGGATAATAGCCAAAGGACAAAGTTCTGGATAAAGGTTCCAGAAGCGAAAGTTGCTGCATCTGGTAATTACAACGGACTGCTCGAAGCCACAATATCCTTGGGCAAAAAGCAAAAGTCAAAAAACGCAAAAGTGAAACTCAACGTTCCTGCTTTCGTTGCTTTTAACTCTGCCCCTAATGCCCCAAACATGCAACGCTCTGGTAACTCAGGTTATCGCTTTCAGCTTGGCGATCTGGAATCGAACCGAACTTACCGCTCTGACTTCGCTCTTCTCTCAAATTCTAACGTTAGGCTGGTTGTGAAACAAAAGTATGGTGAGTTGAAACAGAAATCAGAGCCCAATATTACTATACCGTATACATTGCGATTCAATAACGCTTTGGTTAACCAGAAAGCGGTTTATACCTTCTCTAACAATGAAAGTACTAAGCGATGGGGAGTACCACTCGAAGTGACGCTAGGAAATATCGACTTTGCCCGAGCTGGTAAATACCAAGACACGATAACTGTCGAAGTAAAAGCGATGCCTTAAAGGTGACACCATTGAAGAAAAGCCAGCGATTCAATTAAAAGAAGAGTAAGGTAAACAAGCAATATAGGACCGCTTGCCTATCGAGAGATATTAAAAAGCCCCGCACTAGGCGGGGCTTTGATATTTTAAAGCGTTAGCTTAAGAATTACTTCTTAGCTTCGCGCTCTTTAACTTCTGCGATTACTTGCTCAGCAACGTTCGATGGACATGCTGCGTAACGAGCGAATTCCATAGAGAACTGACCACGACCAGAAGTGATAGTACGTAGGTGACCGATGTAACCAAACATTTCTGATAGAGGAACGTCTGCTTTAATACGAACGCCTGTAGTACCAGCTTGTTGGTCTTTGATCATACCACGACGACGGTTAAGGTCACCGATTACGTCACCAACGTTGTCTTCTGGAGTGAACACGTCAACGTTCATGATTGGCTCAAGAAGTTGCGCGCCTGCTTTAGGCATAGACTGACGGAATGCACCTTTAGCAGCGATTTCGTAAGCGATTGCTGATGAGTCAACTGCGTGGAAACCACCGTCGAATAGTTCAACTTCAACGTCTAGAGTTGGGAAGCCAGCTAGAACACCAGTATCCATCATTGACGCAAAGCCTTTCTCAACTGCAGGCCAGAATTCTTTAGGTACGTTACCACCAACAACTGTTGATTTGAACGTGAAGCCTGAGTTTGGCTCACCTGGTTTGATACGGTAGTCGATCTTACCGAACTGACCAGAACCACCAGACTGCTTCTTGTGCGTGTAGCTATCTTCAACTGCTTGAGTGATAGTTTCACGGTAAGCTACCTGTGGAGCACCTACTTCTAGCTCAACGCCGTAAGTACGCTTAAGGATGTCTACCTTGATGTCTAGGTGAAGTTCACCCATACCTTTCAGGATAGTTTCACCTGAATCTTCATCAGTCTCAACTTGGAATGATGGATCTTCTGCAACCATTTTACCGATCGCGATACCCATTTTCTCAGTAGAACCTTTGTCTTTTGGAGAAACAGCAATAGAGATTACTGGTTCTGGGAAGATCATAGCTTCTAGAGTACATTCGTGTTTAGGATCACATAGAGTGTGACCAGTTTGAACGTTCTTCATACCTACTACAGCGATGATGTCACCAGCTTGAGCTTCAGTAAGTTCGTTACGTTCGTCAGCTTGCATCTCACACATACGACCGATACGCTCAGTCTTACCAGTTGCAGAGTTAAGAACAGTATCGCCCTTCTTCATGCGACCAGAGTAGATACGGATAAATGTTAGAGCACCGAAACGGTCGTCCATGATCTTGAACGCAAGTGCTTTTAGTGGCGCGTCAGCGTCAACTGTAGCAACTTCACCTGTTGGCTCACCAGTTTCTGGATCTGTTAGAGGCTGAGGATCAACTTCAGTTGGAGCTGGTAGGTAATCTACAACAGCGTCAAGGATAAGTTGCATACCTTTGTTTTTGAATGCAGAACCACAGAACGTTGGGAAGAACGCTAGGTCACGAGTACCTTTACGGATACAAGCTTTTAGTTGCTCGATAGTTGGCTCTTCGCCTTCCATGTAAGCTTCCATTAGATCGTCGTCTTGCTCTACAGCAGTTTCAACTAGCTCTTCACGGTACTGTTCTACATCGTCAACCATGTCAGCTGGGATGTCTTGGATTTCGTAGTTTTCTGGCAGACCAGTTTCGTCCCAAACGTAAGCTTTACGGTTTAGTACGTCTACAACACCAACGAAGTCGTCTTCACGACCGATTGGTAGAGTCATAACTAATGGGTTTGCACCTAGTACGTTCTTAACTTGGTCAACAACGCGGAAGAAGTCTGCACCCATACGGTCTAGTTTGTTTACGAAGATCAGACGAGCAACTTCTGAGTCGTTCGCGTAACGCCAGTTTGTTTCTGACTGAGGCTCAACACCACCAGAACCACAGAATACACCGATACCACCGTCAAGAACTTTAAGTGAACGGTATACTTCAACTGTAAAGTCTACGTGTCCAGGAGTGTCGATTACGTTCAGGCGGTGACCGTTCCACTCACAAGTTACTGCTGCAGACTGGATTGTAATACCACGCTCAGCTTCTTGCTCCATGAAGTCAGTTGTAGACTCGCCGTCGTGTACTTCACCAGTCTTATGGATTTTACCAGTAAGCTTCAGGATACGCTCAGTTGTGGTAGTTTTACCCGCATCAACGTGCGCGAAAATACCAATGTTTCTGTATTTTGATAAATCAGTCATTGTCTTACTCTGTTAATAAGGTATAAAGTGCGCGCAGAGTATATCACAATCTGTCAAGACGGATACCTTTGCGTGCTATTGGAACAAAAAAAATTTTAACGTCGATTTTCCACCCTCAAATAATAGTCAAACTTCGCAATTTGTCTGCTGATTCGATAATAATGAGGATAGATTCAACATTATTGTTACCCCTTAAATTGGGGCACAAGATGGTGTTTACAACTCATCAAATGCTTCGATAGCCTCCGACAGTTTTTTAACGCCATGGATTTGCATACCAGGAATACCGCCCTTTGGCATATTCGCTGCTGGTACGATCGCTTTCTTAAAGCCGTGCTTGAATGCTTCATTCAAACGCTCTTGGCCACTCGGCACTGGGCGAATCTCTCCCGCTAGGCCAACCTCACCAAACACCACCACATCTTTTGGTAGTGGACGATCGCGAAAACTCGACAAAAGCGCCATAACTAGCGCAAGGTCAGCACTGGTCTCTGTGACTTTTACACCACCAACGACATTCACAAACACATCTTGATCGGCCATTTGTAGGCCACCGTGCTTATGCAGCACCGCCAATAATAAAGACAGACGGTTTTGTTCTAGGCCCACCGCGACGCGACGTGGGTTTGCCAATTGTGAGTAGTCCACCAGTGCTTGAATCTCTACTAATAGAGGGCGCGTACCTTCCCACACCACCATAACGGACGAACCCGACGTCTCTTCTTCACCGCGGGAAAGGAAAATCGCCGAAGGGTTATTGACCTCTTTCAGTCCCTGCCCCGTCATGGCAAAGACGCCAAGTTCATTCACCGCACCAAAACGGTTTTTGTGGCTACGTAAGGTTCGGAAGCGACTATCAGTGCCACCATCGAGTAGAACTGAACAGTCAATAATGTGTTCAAGTACTTTAGGGCCGGCAAGGGTACCATCTTTTGTTACGTGACCAACAATAAAGACAGCCACATTATTTTGCTTTGCATAACGCGTCAGCGCGGTTGCCGATTCACGTACCTGCGCGACACTACCTGGCGAGGACTGAACGTCAGACACGTGCATTACCTGAATCGAGTCAATCACCATAATGCGCGGCTGTTCTTTCTCTGCAATTTGGCAAATCTTGTCGACGTTCGTTTCCGACAACATCTTCAGGTGCTCTTTTGGCAACCCAAGTCGTGCGGCACGCATTGCCACTTGCTGGAGCGATTCTTCACCCGTCACATAGAGAGTAGGCATTTGCGAAGACAACAGACACATGGTTTGCAAAAGCAAAGTCGACTTACCTGCGCCGGGGTTACCACCGATAAGAATAGCAGCGCCCGGAACCACACCACCACCAAGCACTCGGTCTAGCTCTTTAAAACCACTCGTAAAACGGGGCACTTCTTGCAGATCAATCTCCGACAGAGTTTGAACTTTTGATTCCATTGCTGAGCCTGCGTAACCAGATAAGCGTTCGTTGCGTGCTACCGTTGGCGATGCAGCAATACGAACTTCAGTAATCGTGTTCCATGCACCACACGCATTACACTGCCCCTGCCAACGTGGGAAATCCGCGCCACAATCATTACAAACATACGCTCGTTTTGCTTTCGCCATGATGCCTCAATTCTTAAACACTCGGTTTTTTCAACAAATGTGACCAAGCACCGCCATGTCATGACCGTATCGAAGATGAACTCTTGATATACTCAAGCTTTGCTTTGCTTAGCCGATATAATTCGAATAACGACATACTTTAACAGAAATAATGCAGCAATCTGAAATTCTCTCGCTCGCAGAACGCCTCATCCCTGTTTACGGCGCTGATGACTTTGATTTCGTCCTGGGTCAATTGACCGAAGGAGAACCACCGTCGGCCAAAATTCTAGTGAAGATGGAACTCAACCGTGTCATGGCACCTTGCAAAAAGAGCATTGATTTACGAGGTCGAGTGAAAGGCGAATGTCGTGAATACTTATTAGATGGCATCCCACATTGGTTGGATGATGTCGCCTTTAACGCTTACCACAAGAACCTGAAAAAGTATGGTGGTTACACCGAGGGCATGTGGGAAGCCTTGGTCAATACACGTAATAACTTCCGTGTAATGAGCAAAAACAATGGTAAGAATGAAGAGCGATCGCTTACGGATCCGAAAAGCCCTTTTCTCGCAGAGCCTGTGCACCTCGGGTATGACTTAAAACGTCAAGAGAAACGCTTAAAAGTACAGTCTCAAGTGGAAATCGTTCGTTCAAAAGAACAAGTGATCCACGGTCTGAGTATTGACCTTTCTTGTTCGGGAGCGAAATTCAAAGTACCTAGCGCCTTCAAGTACAGCTTGGGTGAAGTCATTCAAGTCACCTTTACCGAGTTTGCCAGTAAGTCTCAAGGAGCGGGCGTCGAAAAACCGATCACGTATCGTGTGCTGGCGGTAGACGACTGCTACGAGAATGATTCCGTTCGTTACCTAAGAACCATTCGGTTAACGGAAACCAATGTCATTGCTCGCGTGATTGATGAAGCACTCAACAGCGCAGCGAAACGCGCTCGACATGACAATCAGGACAAAATCATTCGTGCTCGCACGCGCGGCTATGAGCACATTGCGCTTAAGCACACCAGTAATCTGCCGCTGTTTTTTGAAGGCAGCGAGCTCAAACTCGCCATGCTCACGCCCAATAACCAAAAGATGTGGCAGTACTGGCATGATGAGCGCAACCAACAAGTCTTCGGCTCGCTATTCAACCCGAAGAGAATGGCTTCGTTAATTGCTCCCGGCGTTAAAGGGGCAACCAATGTGCTGTACTCTTTTACCCATGAGCATGAAGGCAAAACCTACTTCTATTCGATGCTAAGTCCAGAGGCGACTAGAGAACAGCGTCAACTCTTCTGGCATTTAGGCGCCAAGCGAAAAAGTTGGCGCGCTTTCCGCATTTCGATTTTTGAGCTGTCTCAACAAGAAAAAGAAGACCTTGCTGCGTTTTCCTCTGAGTTAGCAGAAAGCTCACAGAAGCTGACACACGTTGGTATCTTGCAAGAAATTGCCGATGAAAAATCTGGCCAAGATTATTTGCTGACTGAAAAACCAAGAGTACCAGCAAATACCTTGAATGAATTCCGCCATCCGAGAAAAATCCTTGGTAGTCCAAAAGGAATTTACTTTGATGCGCAATCGCGCCGTAAAGAGCCTCGTTATCGCTTCAAAACGCCTTTGGAGCTAGACATTGGTAACACCAAAGCAACTGGCTTCACTATGGACATTTCCAAGCGAGGCCTAGGGCTGAAATTGGACGAGCCCACTGCGCTGCGTTCAGGGCAAGAAGTACAGATTAACTTCCGTGAATTGCAGCTTTACGATAAAAAGCTGCCACTCTCGGATGTGCCATACCGAGTGATCCGTATTAGCCCTGACGGTCGAAGTGTTCAATTGGTTATCGATGAACAAAGCAAAACCATGCGTGTGATTGCTTTTTTCAACAGCATTATTGAGCACAACCAAGACAAGCTGATCCCACAAAAAGAGATGCTACCAAGTAATGCTCTCTTGGAAAGGCTGCACAGCGTGTTGCTCTCAAGAACATTAAGTACCCCGATCTTTATCAGCAAAAGCGCCGCTTCTTCGGTCAAGACACCGGTGATCGGAGTGAACTTACCGTTGGCAAAACACATCGAGTTGTACGCACGTCTCGGTCACAACCAACAGTATTCGCTCGAGCCACTGTTTAAAGGCCGCTCAAATACTTTGATTGCCGATCCGATCAAACGTATTGATGGCGCGCAGGCTCGTCACCAAGATATTTATATTAGCGTGAATAAAGTCGGTCATAAGATCACTGCTATTGAGTCGAAAATGCAACAAGACTTCACCAGCGTGAAAGAGCGGATTCAATTCATCAAGAAAGCGCGGATGATGGGTGAGTTCTATGCAACACGTATCTCCACGGCACCGATCTTCGATCCAATGACATCATTACTGCGTCAAGATCTGAGCGATTTAACCCAATTTGGGGTTCATCAAGCCAGTAAGTTAGAAAAAGAGTTAACCGCCTTAGTTGGCTACAGTGAATTTGAAGATATTACCGAAGAAGTGATTGTTCGCTTAGAGCTAACGGAATAAAAAAACACCGCCGAGATGGCGGTGTTTTTTTATGTTTATTTGGAAGAAGCGCCAACTAAGGTTTCGCTTTCAAGCTGATTTTTTGCTGCTTAACCAACGCACCAGAAAGAATACACAGTACGCCACCTAAACCTGCGAATCGAACAGCGGTTTGTGCTTGTTCTTCAACCTTAGGTTTGGCGTGATAAGCAACACCAAGGCCTGCCGCAGCCATCATCACCAAATCGTTCGCGCCATCACCGACGGCAACCGTATTGTGCTGCTCAATGTCGTATTCTTCAGCAAGCTCAACCAAAATATCTGCTTTCGTTTGGGCTGACACAACATCGCCTAGCACTTCACCGGTCAGCTTACCATCAACAATTTCCAGTTGGTTGGACTGCGCAAAGTCTAATCCTACTTTGTCTTTAATGAAGTCTGAGAAGTAAGTAAAACCACCGGAAGCAATGACGGTCTTCCACCCAAGCGCTTTAAAAGTTGCAATCAGCGCTTCGAAATCTGGCATGAATGGCAACTGGCTGCGCACCTGTTCAAGAATCGCTTCATCGGCACCTTTCAGTTTACCGACACGTTGACGTAGGCTTTGCTCGAAATCCAACTCACCTTGCATGGCACGCTCAGTCACCTCTGCAACTTCTTCACCAACACCAGCAAGTTTAGCAATTTCATCAATACACTCGATTTGAATTGCCGTTGAGTCCATATCAAACACAACCAAACCAGGCGCAGACAGATCCGGCACCTCATTTAGAGAAGCGTAATCCAATTTTAAGCTTTTTAGGATGGTTTCATGTTCAGGCGTAAGATTGCCCGCCATTAATGCCACTTCATATTGGCCGACTTTCCACGTATCCAGAATAGGATTGTAGAAACCGGTAAAGAAGTCGATGTCTTCGAAGTTACGAGGCTCAAGATGTTCGCCAAACACAATCCAATTCGCCTTGGCTTTATCGAGTTGTGCCGCAAACCGAGTTTCGGGTAGTCGTTTTAAAAGAGTCGTATGCCTTCTGATAGGCAAGCTTTTTGACGCGTCCATGTATATAATCCCTTGTGACTTTGCTAAAACGTTACCTTAACAAGCTAAAAAGGCAAGTCTTTGTTTTGATTTGAATGGACGAGTAAAGAGCATGAGTGAATCCTTGTTCTCAGTAAGGAATGCCCTACGAATTCTGGCTCTGATCCTGTTGTGTGTGATGCTTTTCATCACCATCAAGAACAGTGTCGTGATCAGTAAGGGTAATGAGAAGATACAAGCACAGCAGCTTGAAACCCTGACCAAAGTTTTGATTTCGCAGGCATCATTGTCTGCCGGCGAGATGATCATCAATAAAGACCAAGAGCGTCTATTGAAGCTAACCAACCAGCTTGCTCAAGACCGCTTGGTATTCGACGCGACTATTTACGACACACAAGGCGTGCGCTTAGCATCGAGTGAAGAAGCACTGTCGGTGCGTGAAGTTTTGGGGCTAGATACCCCTCTTGCAACCGCATCCATTGGCCGACAACAGCTCGTAGAACCTGTGTTATCGGATGGTGCCGTGATTGGCTTTGTGCGAGTGACATTTGAAACCGGTCGAGTCACCGCCATTTCTGATCACCATTACCGCAAGAGTGATCGCTACATGTACATGATGGTACTGATGAGCTTTGTGTGTGGCATGTTGTTCATCATGATCTTGCGCAGACAGCCAATCCGCCGCAAGAAAGCAGAAAACCTGTTGCTAACCAAATAATCCAAAAAGCGAATTTAGAAAATAAAACAGCCCGCATGATGCGGGCTGTTTTTTTATGCTGATAAGCAAAAGAATACAAGGCTGTTCGCCCTTATTCTTCATCACCTAGCAATACTGAATCTAGAGCGATCAGCATCATGTCGTTGAACGTAGTTTGACGCTCGTCAGATGTCGTTTGCTCACCAGTTTTTATGTGGTCAGAAACAGTACAGATAGTTAGCGCTTTTGCGCCGTACTCAGCAGCAACACCGTAGATACCAGCCGCTTCCATTTCAACACCAACAATGCCGTACTTGTCCATTACGTCGAACATTTCTGGATCAGGCGTGTAGAACAGTTCCGCTGAGAATAGGTTACCTACTTTCACATCAACGCCGCGAGCTTTTGCTGCTTCTTCTGCTGCGCGAACCATTTTGTAGTCAGCGATAGCCGCAAAGTCATGACCTTTAAAGCGGATACGGTTCACTTTAGAATCAGTACAAGCGCCCATGCCGATAACAACATCACGTACTTTGATGTCTTCGTTCACAGCACCACAGCTACCTACACGGATCACTTTCTTCACACCGAAGTCTTTGATCAGCTCAGTTACGTAGATAGAACAAGATGGGATACCCATACCGTGGCCCATTACCGAGATCTTGCGACCTTTGTAAGTGCCTGTGTAACCAAACATATTACGAACGTCACACACTTGAACTACATCTTCAAGGAAAGTCTCTGCGATGTATTTTGCACGTAGCGGGTCACCCGGCATCAGAACGACGTCTGCGAAAGCACCCATTTCTGCGTTGATATGTGGAGTTGCCATGTTTCTTTTCCTTAACCTGTCTCTAGCGATCCGCACTGCTACTGGCGGTTTGGCTAGAATAATCTCATTTCCGACAAGCAGCACTTCCATGCTGCCAACATAAAACTAGGAGCCATCAAGCTCCTAGTTTTCAAAACCTAACTAATTATAGGAAGTTCTTACCGTAATCCATTGGAGAAGTACCGAAGTAAGTCGCCAATGTTTGACCGATATCAGCAAAGCTATCGCGACGGCCTAGTGAACCTGCTGGTACTTTCTTACCGTAAACAATCACTGGGATGTGCTCACGAGTATGGTCAGTACCTGGCCATGTTGGGTCACAGCCGTGGTCTGCCGTTAGAATAAGTACATCGTCTTCTTCCATAATCTCTAGCACTTCATTGATGCGACCATCGAAGTACTCAAGTGCTGCTGCGTAGCCCGCTACGTCACGACGGTGACCGTAAGCTGAGTCGAAATCTACAAAGTTAGTGAATACGATGGTGTTGTCACCCGCTTCTTTAATTTGCTCTAGCGTTGCTTCGAACAATACAGGGATACCTGTCGCTTTCACTTTCTTAGTGATGCCGCAGTTTGCGTAGATATCCGCAATCTTACCGATAGAAACCACATCACCTTGCTTCTCTTCAACTAACTTCTGAAGCACAGTTGCTGATGGTGGCTCAACAGAAAGGTCACGACGGTTACCGGTACGCTCGAATTGACCTTTACCAGCACCAACGAATGGACGCGCGATAACACGACCGATGTTGTAATCTTCTAGCTCTTCACGTGCAATTTGGCAAAGCTCTAGTAGACGGTCTAGACCGAAAGTCTCTTCGTGACATGCGATTTGGAATACAGAGTCAGCAGATGTGTAGAAGATTGGCTTACCAGTCTTCATGTGCTCTTCACCAAGATCGTCAAGAACTTGAGTACCAGAAGCGTGGCAGTTACCAAGGAAACCGTCCAGACCAGCACGCTCAAGAATGCGGTCAGTCAGCTCTTTCGGGAAGCTGTTTGCTTTATCAGTGAAGTAACCCCAATCAAACAGAACAGGAACACCTGCGATTTCCCAGTGACCAGACGGTGTGTCTTTACCTGAAGAAAGCTCTGCAGCGTGACCGTATGCACCGATGATTTCAGCGTCTGCGTCTAGGCCTGGTGCGAAACGACCGGTTGACTCTTTGTGCGCCATTGCCAGACCTAGTTTAGATAGGTTTGGAAGACGAAGCGCGCCTTCACGCTTGTCGTTATTTGCTAAGCCTTGCTCACACTGGTCAGCAATATGACCTAGCGTGTCTGAACCTACATCACCGAATTGTTCTGCATCTGCAGCTGCGCCGATGCCGAATGAGTCTAGTACTAAAATAAATGCTCTTTTCATTGCTCGTTCCTTAGGCCCACTCGACTTCTTATTATGGTTGAGTAGGCCTTGTGTAATTACTTATTCGATTAAAGATCTTCTGCACGGATTTGGCGGTAAACCTCTGGAGTTGGTGTGTACTCACCACCTACAGTGATTGCACTGCGAAGTGCTTTTGCTGCTTCTTCCCACTGCTCTTCAGTGCGAGCGTGGATAACCGCAAGAGGTTTGTCGCTATCTGCTACTTCACCAAGACGGATGAAGTTATCGAAACCAACTGCGTAGTCGATTTCATCTGTCGCAACGCGACGACCGCCGCCCATTGAAACAACCGCCATGCCGATAGCACGTGTATCCATCGCAGATACAACGCCAGTTTCTGTTGCGTATACTGGTTTAATGATTTCTGCTTTTTCTAGGTAGTTATCGTAGTTTTCTACGAAATCCACAGGACCACCTAGACCAGCTACCATCTTACCGAAGCACTCAGCCGCTTTGCCGTTATCTAGCGCTTCCATCAGTTTCGCACGTGCGTCTTCTGTGTTCTCAGCCAATTTGCCAAGCACCAACATTTCAGCACATGAAGCCATGGTCACTTCAAGTAGGCGAGGGTTACGGTATTCATCCGTTAAGAAACGAACCGCTTCGCGAACTTCCACTGCGTTACCCGCCGAAGACGCCAATACTTGGTTCATGTCCGTAAGAATTGCCGTAGTCTTAGTACCAGCACCGTTTGCTACTGCAACGATAGATTTTGCTAGCTCTTCAGACGCTTCGTAAGTTGGCATGAATGCTCCAGAACCTACTTTCACGTCCATCACTAAAGATTCAAGACCTGCAGCAAGCTTCTTCGATAAAATCGACGCCGTGATCAGAGAAATGTTGTCTACTGTTGCTGTGATATCGCGAGTCGCGTAAACGCGCTTATCCGCTGGCGCTAGGTCACCAGTTTGACCGATGATTGCTACGCCTGCATCTTTGGTTACTTGACCAAATACGTCGTTTGTCGGAGTGATGTTGTAGCCTGGAATAGACTCAAGCTTATCCAACGTTCCGCCAGTGTGGCCAAGACCACGACCAGAGATCATAGGTACGAAACCGCCACATGCTGCCACCATTGGGCCAAGCATCAAAGAAGTCACGTCACCCACACCACCAGTAGAGTGCTTATCGACAATTGGACCACCAAAGTTCATGTGGCTCCAATCGATAACCATACCTGAATCACGCATTGCACACGTTAGTGCGATACGCTCTGGCATCGTCATTTCATTGAAGAAGATTGTCATAGCAAATGCGGCGATCTGACCTTCAGATACACTGTTGTTTGCTACGCCTTGAATGAAGAAGTTGATTTCGTCGGCTGTTAGAACTTCGCCGTCACGTTTTTTACGGATAATTTCTTGTGGTAAATACATTAGTGCCTCCCCAAGCTCATTATGAGCCATGGAAAAAGTAGGATAGAAGAGGATTGGTAGCACCAAAGCTGGTGCTACCGTTCAGACGTATTGTTGGAATTAGTACGCTGCTGGATCAGCGACTTCGTCCGATACTTCTAATGTATTAAGTAGGTTTGTTAGCAGGCTAGACGCACCGAAACGGTAGTGACGAGCATCAACCCAGTTGTCACCAAGGATTTCGTCAGCCATTGCTAGGTATGCCGCTGCATCTTCAGCAGTGCGCACACCACCTGCTGGTTTGAAACCAACAGTTTCTGCAACACCCATGTCACGAATAACTTCAAGCATCATACGAGCGTATTCTGGTGTTGCGTTTACTGGCACTTTACCAGTTGAAGTTTTAATGAAGTCAGCACCTGCTTCGATACAGATTTGAGATGCTTTCTTGATGAGTGCTTCTTCTTTAAGCTCACCTGTTTCGATGATGACTTTAAGAAGGATATCACCACAAGCTTCTTTACATTGCTTAACTAGTTCGAAGCCAACTTTCTCATCACCCGCCATTAGAGCGCGGTATGGGAAAACTACGTCTACTTCGTCTGCACCGTAAGCAACCGCCGCTTTTGTTTCAGCAACGGCGATTTCGATGTCGTCGTTACCGTGTGGGAAGTTCGTTACCGTTGCGATACGAACTTCAGGCGTACCTTGCCCGCGAAGTGTCTTCTTAGCAATAGGAATAAAGCGAGGGTAAATACAGATTGCAGCTGTGTTGCCTACTGCTGATTTCGCGTCATGACATAGTGAGATCACTTTTGCATCAGTGTCATCATCATTTAGCGTAGTAAGGTCCATAAGTTTCAGTGCACGTAGCGCTGCTGCTTTTAAATCGCTCATTTCTATCTCCGATCAATATTCAAAAAATTCACTACTCAGCCTCACATCACTTCTCTAACTATAATCAACAAGTCGAGACAGTGTGAGAAATTGGCTAAACAGTCTATTTATGAACGGACTTGGTTCCCTGAAGACTCGGCATATACTGCGAAAAATCATATACCAATTGCTATCCTTGTCACCGCACAGTACCAGTTTGGCCTATGGCACAACAATCTATGATTGCGGTGTCTTTAATATCACATCAAACAATAAAACGCTTGTTTGATTTGATATTGAGGGCAATTCATTTGCCCATCGAGTATGTAATATTCACTCTGTGATTAGGTGGTATTCATTACCACGATATCGTGATTACTACATTATAGATATTCACCGCAAAACTGTAGCACCAAATAGAGCGCAAACGGTTTGTATCTCAAAATTTTCCAGCCCCTATTCCACCAACTGCGTAACTCTTTCGTGCAGAATATACGAGCGGTTAAATTTTCAGGCCTGAAAAACGAAAAATGCCCCGCAGCAATCTCTTGCTACAGGGCATGATTCAAAACGGCGTCTATATATTAAGAACCGATTCTAATTAAAGTGCTGCAAGGCTAAGGCAGAAGCCTGCGATAGTCGCTGCCATTAGGTTAGACAACGTACCAGCAAGAACAGCTTTAATACCCATGCGAGCGATATCTGAACGACGGTTTGGTGCAAGGCTACCTAGACCACCAAGTAGAATCGCGATAGAAGAAAGGTTCGCGAAGCCACATAGTGCGAATGAGATGATAGCTGTTGTCTTAGCAGACATTACTTCACCAGTAGCTGCAACAACTTGAGCGCCTTCACCTAGGTAAGGTGTGAAGTTCAAGTATGCAACGAATTCGTTGATTACTAGTTTCTGACCGATGAATGAACCAGCAACAACTGCTTCGTCCCATGGAACACCGATTAGGAATGCTAGTGGAGAGAACGCGTAGCCTAGGATAAGTTCTAGTGTTAGTTCAGGCATACCGAACCAACCACCGATGCCACCTAGCATACCGTTGATAAGAGCAATAAGACCTACGAACGCGATTAGCATTGCACCAACGTTTAGTGCTAGTTGTAGACCAGAAGCCGCACCGCCCGCTGCTGCGTCGATTACGTTAGCTGGCTTGTCGTCGCCACCGTCCATTGCTTCTTCGATGTCTTCGTGAGGCTGGTCAGTCTCTGGGTGAAGAATCTTAGCGAATAGTAGACCACCCGGTGCTGCCATGAATGATGCTGCTACTAGGTACTCTAGAGGAACACCCATTGAAGCGTAACCTGCTAGTACACCACCAGCTACAGATGCTAGACCACCACACATTACCGCGAATAGCTCAGATTGAGTCATTTTTGGTACGAATGGGCGAACAACTAGAGGTGCTTCAGTTTGACCTACGAAAATGTTAGCTGCTGCAGACATTGATTCCGCACGAGAAGTGCCAAGCGCTTTTTGTAGTGCACCACCAAGAATCTTGATAACCCACTGCATTACGCCAATGTAGTAAAGAACTGAAATCAGTGCAGAGAAGAAGATCAGTGTAGGAAGAACGCGGAATGCGAAGATGAAGCCGCCGCCGCCGAATACTTCGAACATCTTGTCAGAAACAAGACCACCGAATAGGAAAGATGAACCATCGTTACCGTAGTTGATAACGTTAGAAACACCAGTGGAGAAACCGTTTAGTAGATCACGGCCCCAAGGTACGTAAAGAACAAATGCACCAAGGATGAATTGGATAGCAAATGCGCCACCCACAGTTCTAAAGTTGATAGCTTTGCGGTTAGATGAGAATGCAAATGCAATAGCAAGAAGCACTACCATACCGACTAGGCTCATAAACAGGCTCATAGTTTATGACTTCCTTATAAGTTATTTATTGGCGTGTTACAAAATGGAGCTATAAAGCGGGGGCAATTATACTCATGCAGAATCAATTAAAGTAATGCCACCCTCACACTTTCTTATAAGATTCATCACTGATTCACTCCCGTTTGTGAGTTATCTCACAATAAGAAGGGAAACGTTTTCGCTTTTAAACACCATCTTTAGATTCTATTCACATATAAAGAAGGCAGAATTGCTATTTTCCCATAGCTGAGAGGCAATCGATTGCTTGCTTTCTGTATGCAACAGAGAGAGCTCATTCAATACATGAATCAGTTTTGAAGGGTGATTAGGCTCGCCCTGATAGCCAAGTATAGGCATATCCGGAGCGTCCGTTTCTAAAACGATATTCTCAAGTGATAATCTTTGAATCGCGTCGCGAGTTTTATTGGCTCTTGGATAGGTAATTGTGCCTCCGACTCCGATAAGAAAACCTAATCGAACCCATTCCATCGCTTGCTGATAACTGCCAGAGAACGCGTGCAATACGCCACCTTTAGGAAGCTTGGCTGCTTTGACTAGTTGGATGAGACGATTCTGTGCTTTTCGGCTGTGTAAAATAACGGGCAGATCGAACCGTCTTGCCAGTTCGAATTGCAATTCAAGTACCTGCTCTTGAAGCTCGACAGGCACATCTATTACGAAGTCTAAACCGCACTCCCCTATCGCCACGCATTGTCGCTTGGACGAGGAAAGTAACGATTCCAGCTCTGGGGCAAACTGCTCAAACTCTGGTTGTAGAAAATATGGATGAAAGCCCAGCGCATAATAAAGGTGAGAGTATTGGTTGGCCAGCGCTTGAATATGAGCCCAGTTACTCGGCCCGACAGAAGGAATCAAGATACGCTCTACTCCTTGGTCACGCGCAAGCTCAACTTGATGTGCAAAGTCATCCTGAAAGACATCGAAGTCAAAATGGCAGTGGGTATCAAACAGTTTCACTGTTTGCTTTCTCTTGCTCTGCTTTTTTAGCAGGCTCGTCTTCATGAACCGGGTCTTGTTTATACGGTACACAACTGCGCTTTTGATCAGGCGTCAGTCCCATCTCTTTGCACCAATCGTCATAGCGTTTGAGTCCTTTCTTAAACCAGTTCATTGCAACCTCTTCTGTTTAACAAACAAAAACCGAGTTTCACCAATAAAAAAACCGCCGTTCGCTAAGTGTATAGCTAACGGCGGCTTATGATCTAGTACGCGATATAAAGCGAGTTAGATTCGATTAGTGCTCACGAGTCGCACGGAAATCGATATCTGGGAAACGCTCTTGCGCTAGGTTTAGGTTAACCATAGTTGGCGCGATGTACGTTAGGTTATCACCACCGTCCAATGCTAGGTTAGTTTGGTTCTTACGTTGGAACTCGTCCAGTTTCTTCGCATCACCACACTCAACCCAACGAGCGGTTGCTACGTTTACGCCTTCGTAAATCGCTTCAACGTTGTATTCTGACTTCAAGCGAGCCACAACCACGTCAAACTGAAGCACACCAACCGCACCTACGATCAGGTCGTTGTTTTGCAATGGACGGAATACCTGTACTGCACCTTCTTCAGAAAGCTGAACCAGACCTTTCAGCAGCTGCTTCTGCTTCAATGGATCTTTTAGACGAATACGACGGAACAGTTCTGGCGCAAAGTTTGGAATACCAGAGAACTTCAGCGCTTCACCTTGAGTGAATGTATCACCAATTTGGATAGTACCGTGGTTGTGTAGACCAATGATGTCACCCGCGTAAGCGTGCTCTGCACGAGAACGGTCACCCGCCATAAAGGTAACCGCATCTGAGATACTTACTTGCTTGCCAAGACGAACGTGGTTCATCTTCATACCTTGTGTGTAAGTACCCGATACGATACGCATGAAGGCGATACGGTCACGGTGTTTTGGATCCATGTTTGCTTGGATCTTAAATACGAAGCCTGAGAACTTGTCTTCTGTCGCTTCCACATCACGCTCTACCGCTTGACGAGTTTTCGGCGCTGGCGCCCACTCAGTTAAGCCATCTAGCATGTGGTCAACACCAAAGTTACCTAGTGCTGTACCGAAGTAAACTGGCGTTAGTTCACCAACAAGGAATGCTTCGTGATCAAACTCAGGGCAAGCGCCCATAACAAGCTCAAGCTCTTCACGAACGCTTGCGGCTAGGCTTTCACCTACTTTCTCATCAAGTTCAGGGTTGTCTAGACCTTTGATGATGCGAACTTCTTGGATCTCGTGACCGTGGCCAGATTCGTACAGAATCGTTTCGTCACGGTGAATATGGTAAACACCTTTAAACTCTTTACCACAGCCGATTGGCCACGTAATTGGCGCACACATCATGCCAAGTTCGTTTTCTACCTCATCCAATATTTCCATTGGATCACGAACGTCACGGTCAAGTTTGTTCATGAAGGTTACGATTGGCGTGTCACGCAGACGCGTTACTTCCATCAGCTTACGAGTACGATCCTCGACACCTTTCGCCGCATCGATAACCATTAGACATGAGTCAACCGCCGTTAGAGTACGGTAAGTATCTTCCGAGAAGTCTTCGTGTCCAGGAGTATCAAGTAGGTTTACCAGACAATCGTTGTAAGGGAACTGCATTACAGAAGTAGTAACCGAGATACCACGTTCCTTTTCCATTTCCATCCAGTCTGATTTTGCGTGCTGTGCGTTACCACGACCTTTAACCGTACCTGCTTTTTGGATCGCGTTTCCGAATAACAGTACTTTTTCAGTAATGGTGGTTTTACCCGCATCCGGGTGAGAAATAATAGCGAACGTTCTGCGCTTAGAAACTTCGCCTAAAAAAAGGGGATTTGACATTAGTTTATCTTCTAAATTACTTTCATGCTCACAAAATGGGCAAGCATATCTACTATTCGATATTGTGCGTATTCTCGCTTATTATCGCTATGCTAGCAAACAGGAAAGATATGAACTCAATGTGCTCAGTTCATTTCTCTCTTTCACAAAGGCTCACATGCCCTGGCGCCAGCAATCGAAAACTAGCTCCACACAAGAGATGTAAAAAATTAAAAAATTATTATTACATGTTCACAAGCCTCGAAGTCAGATAAGCATTTATAGCGTAAGTGTTGATGAGGTAATTCGTAGTGAATTAAAACTAAATCACAAATAGGTAACTCAGAATGATGGCGTCCTCTTTACCATTGCCCGTTCTGGCTGGGTAATAGTTGTAACGACGGTCCACTTCATTGAAGCCTGCTTGCTCATAAATATGGATAGCTGAGTGGTTACTTTCGCGCACTTCCAACCAGGCGCTCTCTGCTTTCGCGTGCTCGCAGTGTTCGATAAATGCATCCAGCAATTTTTGCCCTAGCCCTTTCCCCTGTTGAGAGGGCGCGATGGCAATATTTAATAGCGTCACTTCTCCGACAATATTCTGTCCGTAGAAGTAACCAACCACTTTAGCACCTTCCAGCATCACATGATGGCAAGCGCCGCGACTGGATAAGTCACGTACCAAAGATTCTGCCCAAGGGTGAGAATGCGCTTGCTGCTCGATCTGCCAAACTTGGTCAAGGTGCTCAGCACGCATCGGCGTAATTTCAATTGTCACGCGTTAGCTCCGTTAAGAGTACGAACAGATTTGTTGCCACAATGCGCGGCGTTGTTCGTTGTTGCCATCAATATCTTGTAATAGCGGTGACGTCAGTTGCTTAGCATTAATGCTGGCATCTGCGTCACAGCCTGCGAACCACACCCATTCTAGTTGATGCTCACCCAGCATGGATAAGCGCTCAGGCTCTAGGTGCAGAGCGTCGTCGAGCGTGAGCTTAATGCTTTTTAATACACGCTCAAACATTAAAGCTGTCTCGTTTTCTGGACACATTGGCGATACCAATAGGAGTTTACAAGAACTTTGCAAATCCAATAATGGCGATTGATAGCCTTCCAGTCTTTCTGGGTGACTCAGCTCCCAAGTGCTGATCCCCATTTCGTGTAAATATTGTTTCTCGTTAATTGACATCTTTTGTCACCTATTTGAACGAGGCAATCCTATCAAAATTTCGCATTTAAAGTCAGAGGTGTTATGAAGCTTTTCCAATCACTCGCTGTTACGTTACTTATCGCAACCACCAGCTTTACCACTTTCGCTAAGGATAGCAACGATGGTTGGGAGCTGATCGCAGAAAAAACCGTGAACTTCCAAACTGAAACCGACACAGTAGAACCAAACGGTCTGTTTAAGAATAGTCAGTTCAGCAAGATCAAAATCAAGTGTACTCAAGGCACCATGAGCATTAAGAAAATGAAAGTGACCATGACCGACGGCAGTGAGAAAAAGCTCAAAACTATGGTTGGCACTCTGACAAAAGGCATGTCGACACGCGCTTGGACGTTACCCGGTTCTGAAGACGCGAAGTTCAAACGTCTAGAGATGTAATACAAAAGCTGGGGCTACATGACACTGAATGCCGCTGGTATGAGCAAAAAAGCAAAAATCGAGATCTGGGGTAAGAAGCGCGTTAGAGAGCAGGATTAAACCGCTTTCCTATTGACAACTGAAAAGTAGCCCGCTCAAAAACAAAGCCCGCTTTTACAGCGGGCTTTGTCATTCAATTTAGCGATTATAGCTCAGAGAACTCTGGTGAATAATCGATGCGACCTGAACGTCCGTCACATTGCCCTTCCACCAATTCTGCTACGCGAAATGCACCTTGTGGTACTTCCCACGCACAATCGAAGCCCATCTCTTCGCTGGCTCTAAAACCTTGACGCCCGTAGTAGTCAGGATCACCCAACACCACACACACTGGGTAACCAAAATCACGCAGTGAATCAAAGCCTTCTTTGATCAACTCGGCTGCAATGCCTTGACGACGGTAATCTTCATGTACAGCCAAAGGCGCAAGACCTTGCCACGACAAATCTTCACCATTCAACGTCACAGGGCTAAACAGCGAATGACCAACCACTTCACCTTCATCGGTGCATGCCACCAAAGACAAAGTGAGCTTACCGTTTTCACGTAAACGCATCACTAAGTTGGCTTCCGCTTCCGTTGGGAAGGCATGTTTTAATAAGCGGTCAATGGTGAGAATGTCCGCAGGGGCTTCAGTTCGAATAAGCATTCGCTACTCCGGTTTCTTGTGCAGGCGCTTGAACCCCTTTCTGAACAAAGTCAGCCAATTGATTCAGTGCTACTTGCATCGCTTTTGGTAACTGCTCTAAGTCGACACTGTCCATCAGGTTTTTCACTTCTAAGCCTAGCTCAGTGTCGCCTTCAATAGAAAGACGACGTTGGAAGAACAGTGTATCAGGGTCTTCTTTACGACCAGCAATAAGTACTAGGTCGTTAAGGTTACCACTAAAACTCACATCTTCCTGAACCGGTTTCTCTGCTACGACTAATTTTTCGTCTTGGTAGCTGATATACCATGCTAAGTTCAAGTCTTTAATCGCAACTTTCAGCCACTTATCTTCAAGGAATTCAAAATCGCCATCTTCAAGCGCTTCTTTAAATACCATTTTCAAACCTTCTAACAAGGCTTTTTTCTGAACAGTTTGTGGCAATAACTGGACTGGAGATCGCAAAATTGATGCTGCGTTCTTTACTAGTTGACTGCGAATCTTGTTTAACACGCTAATTATCCGTTACTTTGTCATAAGGTCGCCTATATTACGCAATAGCGTAATACCAGTACCTGTTATGTATCAATAAATCTGTTTGTTTTAGAAGTAGGCAGTTTTTCTCACTCAAGCGTCGTTTTTTTGACCTTACGTGTATTATTGACGCTAAGTCGTGGATAAACGCTTTAATAACGGTATGTTCAAAGTTATAGTTATCAAAATAGCGTTTTTATTACACGGACGAATAATCAGGCTCATTGGAGATCGGTAACACCTTAATGCCTTCCCAGCAATTACAACATTGGTTTGCAACGCTTACCTCAAATAGCCCATTCTTTTTTGCCATTCTTGATAATAAACACAATTATCGAATGGTGAGTGATCGCTATTGTGACATTGCAGGCTTAAGACACGACGACATCGTTGGTCTAAACGACAGCCAAGTACTGGGAGAGCAGTTCTACAAAAAGCTCACGCCCTACTACAAACGCGCGTTCAAAGGCGATCATGTTGAAGCAGAAATCACGCTAGACGAGACCGACCTTGAAACCAGCCTTCACTTCAGTCTTTCTCCGGTTCATGAAGAAAACGAAATCCGCTTCGTGGTTTTCCATGCCATAGATACGTCTGAAAAACAAATTCTGGTTCGCTCGTTAGAAGAGTCAGAAAGCAAATTCGCCAAGTTAACTCAACTCCTACCTGACGGTTTGTTATTGGTGGAAGATGACATCATCATTTCTGCCAACCCAGCCTCCGCACGTTTACTCGGGTTGAATTCACCACATGAGCTACTTGGTGAAGAGCTTACTCGGCTATTTATCGATGAAAACAGCAAAAAAGTCTTCACCCATCGCATCAGTACTCTGCTTTCTGAAAAACCTTTTGTGTGCCTGACTAGCGCGCGTTGTGGGTTCGAACGAAAAGTACAGTTGCATGCCGATACCACGGCGATTCTCGGTAGTGAGTCTCAAATCATTTTGATTCAAGACGCCGATGACGCACCAAAGCTGCTCTCTTCCAACTCCAACGAAGACGCGCACATCGATTCGCTGACCAAGCTGTATAACCGCTTTGGCTTTACCAAGCGACTAGAACAACTCATCAAGAGTCAGACACCGCTGCTGGTTTTCTACCTCGATATCGATAACTTTAAGAACATTAACGACTCACTAGGCCATCACATCGGTGACAAAGTGATTCAAGAAGTCTCCGCCCGCCTAAAACGTTCTTTGCCTAATCAAGCCATCATTGGTCACTTGGGTGGCGACGAATTTGGCATTATCCTGCCTGAGCCAGAAAACACTCGCATGGCGGAGATCCTCTCTGAGCGCATTATTTCTCTGATTAACCAACCTTTCGATCTGCATCATTTCAGTAAACGCCTTGCGTGTTCTATCGGTAGCGTGCGTTACCCAGAAGACGGGCAAGACGCGCGCATTCTGCTGCAAAACGCTGACACCGCGATGTACGAAGCAAAAGACCGTGGTCGGAACCGCCTGATTAAATTTAACGATCAGATGAACAAAGAAGCGCGTATGCGTTTGTGGTTAGAGATCGAGCTACAAAAAGCGTTGCAGCAAAACGGCTTGGAAGTATGGTACCAACCAAAAGTTAACGCCCGCGACTTCAGCATTAACGGAGCCGAAGCGCTAGTACGTTGGAAGCACCCGGTCGAAGGTTACATTAGCCCGGGGGCATTTATCCCTGTAGCTGAGCGTGCAGGCTTGATTGAACACCTTGGTCGCGTGGTAATGCGTGATGTGTTTAACACAGTAAAACGCTGGAAACTGCAAGGCATTCTACCGGGACGCGTAGCGATCAACCTCTCTCCAGAACAGTTTGGCAACCCACAGCTGATCGACTACATGGAGAAGCTACTGCGCACCACCGAACTTGACCCAAGCTGCATTACCTTCGAGCTAACAGAAAGTGCGGTAATGAGCGACAGCGAACACACGCTGCAAATGCTCAATGCGATCAAGAAGCTTGGTTTCGCATTGTCTATCGATGACTTCGGTACTGGTTACTCTTCCCTTTCCTACTTAGCACGCTTCCCTATCGATGAGCTAAAAATCGACCGCGCGTTTATCAACGATATCGATACGCTCCCGAAACAGGTAACAGTGATTGAGAACATCATCAACCTTGGTAAATCATTGGATTTGACCGTGGTCGCCGAAGGTGTGGAAACCCACCAACAAGCGACACTGCTATCGAACCTGCAATGTAACTCGATTCAAGGCTTCCATTTTTACCGTCCTCAACCTAAACACGAGGTTGAAGAGTTGTTTGCGCAAAACCGCCGTCATAAGAACTGATCTCAACTGCAACAAAATCTGAGTGTTACCCCTTACTCTCAAGGGGTAAATCTCAACTTTATTGCGCTAAACCTAACTTAGGTCAATTTCGCTATTCATAATTCTTCATAAAATGCGGGCACCTTTTTATTCTCTATGATTGTGAGCATATGGAACTCTTGTGTCCTGCGGGTAACTTGCCTGCGCTAAAAACCGCGATTGATTGCGGTGCAGACGCCGTATACATCGGCTTTAAAGACGACACCAACGCTCGTCACTTTGCTGGTCTGAACTTCAACGGCAAGAAGCTAGAAAAAGCGGTGCAATACGTTCATGACCGCAACAAAAAGATCCACGTTGCACTTAACACTTTTGCCCACCCGAATGGTTTTGAACGTTGGACAAACGCTGTCGACAACGCAGCGGCACTGGGTGTCGATGCACTGATCGTGGCTGACATTGCGGTACTTGAGTACGCTGCTCGCAAATACCCAGAGCTAGAACTGCACCTTTCTGTACAGGCATCAGCGACCAACGTTGCTGCGGTAGATTTCTACAAGCAAAACTTCAACGTCAAACGTGTTGTACTGCCTCGTGTACTGTCTATCCATCAGGTAAAACAGCTTTCTCGCAACATCACCAGCGATGTCGAGCTAGAAGTCTTTGCTTTTGGTAGCCTGTGCATCATGTCAGAAGGTCGTTGCTACCTGTCTTCGTACATGACAGGAGAATCACCAAACACGGTTGGTGCGTGCTCTCCGGCGAAATACGTTCGCTGGCAAGAAACAGAAAGTGGTCTGGAATCTCGTCTTAACGACATCCTGATCGATCGCTACAGCGCTGGTGAAAACGCGGGCTACCCAACCTTATGTAAAGGTCATTTTGAAGCTGAAATTGAAGGCGAGAAAAAACGCTACCACGCACTGGAAGAGCCAACCAGTTTGAACACCCTTTCTATGTTGCCTGAGCTGTTTGCTGCCAATGTCGCTTCCGTAAAAATTGAAGGTCGCCAACGTAGTCCTGCTTACGTAGAGCAAGTAACGCGCACGTGGCGTGCTGCGATTGATCGTTACCAAGCAAATCCAGAAGCTTACCAAGTAGAAGCGGCTTGGAATGCAGCATTGGCAAACGTATCGGAAGGCACGCAAACCACACTTGGTGCTTACCACCGTAAATGGCAGTAGAGGTTAAGATGGATAACTCAATGAAATACGCACTTGGTCCGTTGTTGTACTTCTGGCCAAAGCAAGACGTTGAAGCGTTTTACGAACAAGCGAAATCAAGCTCTGCGGACATCATCTACCTAGGTGAAACCGTGTGTTCAAAACGTCGTGAAATGAAACCTACACATTGGTTTGATATCGCGAAAGAACTGTCTGCATCTGGCAAACAAGTCGTGCTTTCCACGATGGCGTTATTAGAAGCGCCAAGTGAAGTGAACATCATGAAGAAGTACATCGACAACGGTGACTTCGCGATTGAAGCCAACGATGTGTCTGCGGTGCAACTGGCTTCTGAGCACAAAGTGCCTTTCGTCGTTGGCCCAGCGGTTAACACTTACAACGCGCACACGCTTAACTTGTTCCTAAAACAGGGCATGATCCGCTGGTGTATGCCTGTAGAGCTGTCTCGCGAATGGCTAAGCAATACATTGGTTCAATGTGATGAACTTGGTATTCGCAATAAGTTTGAAGTGGAAGTATTTAGCCACGGCTACCTACCACTGGCTTACTCGGCGCGCTGCTTTACCGCTCGTGCAGAAAACAAAGCTAAAGACGACTGCGAAACTTGCTGTATCAAGTACCCAACAGGTATCCAAGTAAGCAGCCAAGAAGGTCAGGAAGTGTTTAACCTCAACGGAATCCAAACTCAGTCTGGTTACTGCTACAACCTGATCAACGATCTGCCAAGTATGGAAGGTTTGGTTGATGTGGTTCGTCTAAGCCCACTTGGCCTTAGCACCTTCTCTGAGCTAGACCAGTTCCGTTCCAATGAGAAAGGCACCAACCCAGGCAAGATCCAAGACCGCCAATGTAACGGTTACTGGCATCAACTTGCTGGCTTAGAGGTGAAAAACATCTAAGCCCTACTCAGGGTTTCAAGCCAATAAAAAAGCGAGGTACTGACCTCGCTTTTTCGTATTAATATTCGGTTAAGAGACTTGAACACTTGGCTCTGGAGAGCTCTCATTCATTAACTTCTTAATATCACGCCACAACATTGTCATCACCACCAGACTCAAGGCGATGTTAGACAATGGGAACGCAATCCAAATACCCGTCACTCCCAATAACTTCGGCATGATGAACAAGAAAGGCAATTGAATCACCATATTACCAATGGTCACAAACATCGCTTTGCTGCCTTTGTTTACCGATTGGTAGTACGCCGCCGCAACCACCAAGAAGCCATCTAAGAACAGCGCAAACATGTGTAGACGGATACCGACCACTGTCGCATCAATCAGATGTTGGTCTGCGTTGTTGAACACCGACACAAATTCGTAAGGGAAGATGTTCATCAGAATAACAAACGCGACACCACCGAGAACTGACGTGCCCATTGCGACCTTCAACAGTTTACGAATGTTACTTTGGTTGCGAGCACCATGGTTGTAGCTCACTAAGGGCTGCATACCATTGGCGATGCCTTCCGCGATCAAGTAATAGACCGTCACGATATAACCCAAGATGGCGTAAGCACCAATTAACAACGCACTACCGTACTGGGCAAACAGCGCGTTATGCAGTGCGACCATCATTGAGCCATAAGCGTACATAAAGAAGCTAGACGTGCCTATCATGACAATCTTAGGAATGACATCAAACTGCATCTTCAAATCGCTGAAAGACAAGCGCATGTTGGCTCTGGAAGTAAAGAAGTACCCCACACCCAAAATCGTCACAACCATCTGCGCCAGAGCGGTCGCAATAGCAGCACCGGTAAGCTCCCAGCCCAGCCAAGCGATAAACATATAGTCGAGCACGATATTGATTACCGCGCCGATCACCATCAAGATGGTGGCTAAGTTAGGGCTATCATCATTACGCAGCAAAAACGGTAATGCAATCGAACCCAGCGAGAACACACACGCGACACTCAGGATATGCAGGTACTGCAAACCGAGCTCGTAAACACGGCCTTCAGCGCCCTGCCAGCGAATAAAGTCATCGGCGAAGAACAACAAGGTTGCCGCCACTATTGGCATCAGAGCGACTAAAAGCAATAGACCAGTTGAGAGAATGCGTTTCGCGCCCTCACTGTCTTTTTCACCTTGTTTGATAGAGGCGAGTGCGCCCGTACCTACACCCACCATCATACCGATACCGAGTATCGAGCCGATAATTGGCCAAGCAACGTTGATCCCCGCTAATCCGTCAGCACCGACATACCGACCGATAAAGATACCATCCACCACTTGATACAGACCGTTAACCAGCATGGCTGCGACGGTCGGAATTGTGTATTTCCAAAACTGTTTGTATATAGAGTTTTGCATGACTACCACCAATAGTTAGCAAAGCTAACTAAATAGATAAAAGAATAAAAAATAGGTTTAGTTTCCGAGCGCTTTATCCAGTAGCGCTTTCAGTTGCTGTGCTTCTTGCTTATCAAGTTTACGTACGAGTTGTTCAGAAATATCCTTGTATACCACTTGTTCCAAAGACATTTCAGCTATCACTTCTTCCGTTAATAGCACGCGTTTAGAGCGAGCATCTTCGTTACAAGCAATGCGCCTTACCAAGCCCTTTTTCTCCAAACGAACCACCATATTAGAAGCCGAAGGTTTGGTGACTTGAAGCTCCTCCGCTAAGTCGGTAATACGCACACCTTCTGGGTGCAGTTGAATCACTCGCAAGTAATCAAACTCATTAAAACTCAGGTGCGAAAGTGGATCTTCTTTGGCATAAACACGC
Source organism: Vibrio sp. D173a (assembly GCF_030248475.1). Lineage (NCBI taxonomy): Bacteria > Pseudomonadati > Pseudomonadota > Gammaproteobacteria > Vibrionales > Vibrionaceae > Vibrio > Vibrio sp. D173a. The sequence continues at coordinate 36,732 of NZ_JAHGAH010000065.1, read as the reverse complement.
CACGCTTTGGCACAAAAGCGTTCTAAATCAATCAGGCTTTTTTCTAATGCCATTATGCTTTGCCCATTTAGTTAGCAAGACTAACTATTTTAGTGAAGCCATCCAAATTCTTCAAGCACAAAAAAGCCGCTCTAGTCGAGCGGCTTATGGTTATTTTTCTTCTTGTTGCTCTTGCTCGGCTTTGAGCTTAGCAAGTTGTTCTTGTTGCAACTGATCGTAGATTTGCGCCAACTCCAAGAAAGAGTAACGGTGCTCTACGTATTCATAAACGTTGAAAGAGATCGCCAGCTTGTACAACGAGATCGCGTCAGCAATATCACCCTCGAGTTGGTAACGCTTACCAAGGTAGAAGTAAGTTTCTGTTAAACGCTCAGCAAGGCGGTAATTCTCACGCGTGCCATCCATGATAGCTTTTAGTGCGGCATCATCAGACACGTCACGCAGCATGATCGCAACTAAAACCCAGCCCCACTCTTCACTTCGGTCGCGCTGGTAACGCTTCTCTAGGTTCGCTTTCGCTTGCTCAGGGTTTTGCTCTGCTTCGATGATGTAAAGCCATAGTGCACGGAACGGGTCACTCGGCATTTCTTCATAATGCTTAGTCATGTCTTCCAGAGCTAGGTCGATACGACCGCCGTAATACAGGGCAATTGCACGGTTACGCTCTGCGTATGAATTCTGTGGCGCGAGCTCTAATGTCGAATCGAACGCTTCGTAAGCCGCATCAAACTCGCCAACTTGAGTGAAATACACGCCTAGTAGGTTAAAGATATCTGGTTGAGCTGGATTCAGTTGTAGAGACTGATTGAAGTCCAAACGAGCAAGATCACGCAGGCCAACACTGTCGTAGTAGTTACCACGCTCGTAATGCATCTTAGCGCGAACTTCATCACTCAGGTCTGGACGCTGTAAAAGCTGGGAAAGGCGCGCAATCTGAACTTCTTGTTGCACGCTTGGTTGTAGCGGTACCGCCATCGGAGGGTAAATCCACTGTTGTGCCGATTGTTGAGAGGTATTAGCACAACCGGTCAGCGCGATAGCAACACATAAACTTGCGGTTTGAAACCATTTCACTAATTGGTACTCCTGTTTGGACCGCTCAGGGTCTGTTTCTCTTTATGCACTATAGGCTAGTTAACTTCGCTTGAAGCAATAATTGGTGAAACAGGCCAAAAAAAAAGGGGAGCGAAAATGCTCCCCTTTTATAGCATGCTTTCAGGCTCTTAAGCTAATAAAAGACCAAAAGTCGAAACTTAGATTACTCGCCTTTTGCTTCAGAAGCGTCGTTTGCTTCTTCTGCTGGCTTCTCTACTGCTTCTTTCATACTTAGACGTACACGGCCTTGACGATCAATTTCAAGAACTTTAACTTGAACTTCTTGACCTTCAGTTAGGTAGTCAGACACTTTCTCAACGCGTTTTTCAGCGATTTGAGAGATGTGTACTAGACCATCTTTACCTGGAAGAACCGTTACGAATGCACCAAAGTCAGCTAGACGTGCAACTTTACCAGTGTAGATACGACCTACTTCAACTTCAGCAGTGATCTCTTCGATACGGCGGATAGCTTCTTTCGCTGCTGCACCTTCAGTTGCTGCAATCTTGATAGTACCGTCGTCTTCGATTTCGATAGTTGTACCAGTCTCTTCAGTTAGAGCACGGATAACTGCACCACCTTTACCGATAACGTCTTTGATCTTCTCTGCGCTGATCTTCATTGTGTGAATGCGAGGAGCGAATTCAGAGATGTCTTCACGAGCACCAGAGATAGCTTCATCCATTACAGATAGGATGTGCTTACGTGCACCTTGAGCTTGGTTAAGCGCAATTTGCATGATCTCTTTAGTGATACCTTCGATCTTGATGTCCATTTGAAGTGCAGTGATACCAGTGTTAGTACCTGCTACTTTAAAGTCCATGTCACCTAGGTGGTCTTCGTCACCAAGGATGTCAGAAAGAACAACGAAGTCGTCGCCTTCTTTAACAAGACCCATTGCGATACCCGCAACAGAAGACTTGATTGGCACACCTGCGTCCATAAGAGCAAGAGAAGTACCACATACAGAAGCCATTGAAGAAGAACCGTTAGATTCAGTGATTTCCGATACAACACGTACTGTGTATGGGAACTCATCAACAGAAGGCATTACTGCTGCGATACCGCGTTTAGCCAGTTTACCGTGACCGATTTCACGACGCTTAGGAGAACCTACAAAACCAGTTTCACCAACACAGTATGGAGGGAAGTTGTAGTGCAGTAGGAAGTGATCTTTACGCTCACCTGTTAGCTCATCAATGATTTGAGCGTCACGCTGCGTACCTAGAGTCGCAGTTACTAGCGCCTGAGTTTCACCACGAGTAAATAGTGAAGAACCGTGAGTACGAGGAAGAACACCAGTACGTACGTCAAGCGCACGAACCATGTCTTTTTCACGACCGTCGATACGTGGGTTACCAGCGATGATGCTGCGACGTACCACTGTCTTCTCTAGATCGTGGAAGATAGTGTGGATTTCTTTTGTGTTTGCTTCTGGATCTTCAGCAAGCAGCACTTCGTTAACTTCACCAGCGATCTCGTGGATGCGGTCGTAACGAGCCATCTTCTCTGTGATTTGGTAAGCTTCAACCAGTTTTGCTTCAGCAAGTTCAGCAATCTTAGTTACAAGCGCAGTGTTCTCTGCTGGAGCAACCCAATCCCAAGCAGGAGTAGCAACTTCAGCTTTGAATTCGTTGATTGCTTTGATCACAGCTTGTTGTTGATCGTGACCGAATACAACAGCAGATAGCATTTCTTCTTCAGTTAGGTTGTCAGCTTCTGATTCAACCATTAGTACTGCAGATTCAGTACCCGCAACAACTAGGTCTAGCTTAGATGCTTCTAGTTCAGTGTTGCTTGGGTTAAGTACTAGTTGACCGTCGATGTGACCAACACGCGCAGCACCGATAGGACCGTTGAACGGAATACCAGAGATAGCTAGCGCAGCAGACGTACCAATCATTGTTGGGATGTCTGGTTGAACGTCTGGGTTCACAGATACTACTGTTGCAATAACTTGTACTTCGTTTTTGAATGCATCTGGGAATAGTGGACGGATTGGACGGTCGATTAGACGAGCCGTTAGCGTTTCACCTTCAGAAGGACGACCTTCACGCTTGAAGAAACCACCAGGGATTTTACCTGCTGCGTAAGTACGCTCTTGGTAGTTAACTGTTAGAGGGAAGAAGTCTTGACCTTCAACCGCTTCTTTTTTACCGACTACAGAAACGAATACTGCTGTATCGTCCATAGTAACCATTACTGCAGCCGTAGCTTGACGTGCGATAACGCCAGTTTCTAGAGTAACTGTGTGGTTACCGTACTGGAACGTTTTAACAACTGGTTTTTCGAACATTGTTATTCCTTGTTTCCAAGCGCATCGATTGATTTGCTTAGAGAGTATTGATTGATACCCAAGGCATTACGAATCGCGACTAGTGAAAACAAACTGACATAGCGCGCAATTCGCTTTTAATAGTCGCGACCTTTTGGTCGACGTGGTTGACTGTAATGCAATGAGTCTTTGTGAAAATCTCAAAACGAGATTTAGCCGCGTGTAGTATAACGGCATAAGTTTGATTTGGCTAAGCCATAGCAGTGAAAATAAGTAACGGGCAACAAAAAAGGGGCATAAAGCCCCTTTTAGACAAACTGCTATGCAGTCGCTGATTAGCGACGTAGGCCTAGACGCTTGATTAGGTCTTGGTAGCGAGCTAGATTTTTACCTTTTAGGTAATCTAGAAGCTTACGACGACGAGAAACCATACGTAGAAGACCACGACGGCTGTGGTGATCGCCTTTGTGTGCTTTGAAGTGACCTTGTAGGTGGTTGATAGAAGCTGTAAGTAGAGCTACTTGAACTTCTGGTGAACCAGTGTCGCCTTCGCCTTGTGCGTATTCTGCAACGATTGCTGCTTTAGTTTCTGCATTCAGAGACATAATTCTCTCCTAATAAGAGTAGGTTTAAAGTTGTAGCAGCCAATCTCTGATTCAGCCGCTACGCGAAGCGCGAATTATAGGGAAGTTTCCTCACCCGCGCAATATAAAAATACCGGCATTATCGCCGGTATTTTCTAGAGCTTAGTGAAGTTACTCTTCGTCGCGGAAAACCACCAAACGTTTTGGTGCCACTTTTCCATCGTCGTTCACTTCAGCAACGCCAATAAACAGCTTATCTTCACCAGAAGTCATACGAATTGGCGTACCCTCTGGCGCACCCAGTACCTGCACTGGCATACCGTGTTGTACTAAGTTGGTTAGCTCAGCGTTTAGGTTTACCTCAGGCAAATCTTCAACGGCAGTGTCCATTGGCAACAGCAGTGGATCAAGCAACTCTTTCGGTGCTACTTCATCGCGATGTGCTTGCTCAAGTAACTCATTAAGTTGTTCTAGCGTCACCATTTTTTCGTATGGGTACTTAGCAACACCCGTACGACGAAGCATGGTCACGTGTGCACCACAACCAAGCATTTCACCTAGGTCATCAACGATAGTACGGATGTAAGTGCCTTTCGAGCAGTGTACTTCCATCTCAACTTCGTCACCTTCAAAGCGGTGAAGTATGATTTCGTATACGGTGATCTTGCGAGATTCACGTGGCACTTCAATGCCTTTACGAGCGTACTCGTACAATGGCTTACCTTGGTATTTCAATGCAGAGAACATTGAAGGTACTTGGTCTGATTCACCACGGAACGTGTCGATGCACGCTTCTAACTTCTCAAGGTTCACGTCAACTGGACGCGTCTCTACCACTTCGCCATCAGAGTCAGACGTATCAGTACGCTCACCCAACTTTGCGATTACGCGATAGCGTTTGTCTGAATCCAACAAGAACTGAGAGAACTTAGTTGCTTCGCCTAAGCAGATTGGCAACATGCCCGTCGCTAGTGGGTCCAATGCACCCGTATGACCTGCTTTTTCAGCAAAGAAAATACGTTTTACTTTTTGCAGTGCATCATTGGAAGAAATACCTGTTGGTTTGTCCAACAAGATAACGCCATTAATTGGACGACCTTTACGACGACGAGCCATTACTCTTCCCCTGCCTGATCTTCTTCACGACCTGAATCTTGTTGTTTACGTTTATCTTCGTTAACAACTTCAGAAACTAGGTTCGACATACGCATACCTTCTACTAGTGTGTTGTCGTAGTAGAAACGGATTTCAGGCGTTAGACGTAGGCGAATACGCTTACCAAGCATCATACGGATGTGCACTTCGTGCTCACGTAGTGCTGCTAGGCATGATTCTGGCGTTTGCTCACCCACACATAGGAAAGTAACGAATACTTTTGCGTAAGCAAGATCGCGTGACACTTCTACGTCTGAAATCGTAACCATGCCTAAGCGAGAGTCACGAACTTCACGTTGAAGGATCATCGCAAGTTCTTTTTGCAGCTGCTGTGATACGCGCTGCGTGCGGCTAAATTCTTTTGACATATTCATTCTCTTAAATAGAAAGAATGGGGGGATGGTCAAGCCAGCCCCCCATGGTGTATTCAACAACCAATTACTGTTTGTCTTTCAGACGGTTAGTAATTTTAGTCAATTAGTCTAGAGTACGTTTGATTTCAACGATTTCGAATACTTCGATCTGGTCGCCAACGCGAACATCGTTGTAGTTCTTAACGCCGATACCACACTCGTAGCCATTCTTAACTTCTTGAACGTCATCTTTAAAGCGACGAAGTGATTCTAGCTCGCCTTCGTAGATAACAACGTTGTCGCGTAGAACGCGGATTGGGTTGTTACGCTTAATTAGACCTTCAGTAACCATACAACCAGCGATTGCGCCCAGTTTCGGTGACTTAAATACGTCACGTACTTCAGCAAGACCAATGATTTCTTGCTTGAATTCTGGAGCAAGCATACCGCCCATTGCTTGTTTAACTTCGTCAATCAATTGGTAAATGATTGAGTAGTAACGTAGGTCAACGCTTGCTGCTTCAATCGCACGACGAGCAGATGCATCCGCACGTACGTTAAAGCCAAGGATGATTGCGTTTGAAGCTTCTGCAAGAACTGCGTCAGTCTCAGTAATACCACCAACGCCAGAACCAACGATGTTCACTTTAACTTCGTCAGTAGACAGTTTCAGTAGAGAGTCTGCGATTGCTTCTACAGAGCCTTGTACGTCAGCTTTCAGTACTACGTTTAGTTCAGCAACTTCACCAGCAGTCATGTTAGAGAACATGTTCTCTAGTTTAGATTTCTGCTGACGAGCAAGTTTCACTTCACGGAACTTACCAGCACGGTAGTTCGCTACTTCACGCGCTTTACGCTCGTCACGTACTACTGTTGCTTCATCACCTGAAGATGGTACACCTGAAAGACCTAGGATCTCTACAGGGATAGATGGACCAGCTTCTGTGATTTCTTTACCTAGTTCGTCACGCATTGCACGAACACGGCCGTATTCTTGACCACAAAGAACGATATCGCCTTTGTTTAGCGTACCTGATTGAACAAGTACTGTTGCTACTGGACCACGACCTTTGTCTAGACGAGATTCAACAACAACACCAGATGCCATGCCTTCTGCTACAGCTGTAAGCTCTAGAACTTCAGATTGAAGAAGGATTGCTTCTAGAAGACCGTCGATGTTTGTACCCTGTTTAGCAGAGATGTGAACGAACATGTTCTCACCGCCCCATTCCTCAGGGATTACGTCGTATTGAGCTAGCTCATTCTTAACGTTGTCTGGGTTCGCGTCTTCTTTATCGATCTTGTTCACAGCAACAATCAGAGGAACGCCTGCCGCTTTCGCGTGCTGGATCGCTTCAACTGTTTGTGGCATTACGCCATCGTCTGCTGCAACTACAAGAACAACGATATCTGTCGCTTGAGCACCACGAGCACGCATAGCAGTAAACGCCGCGTGTCCAGGAGTATCAAGGAACGTGATCATGCCGTTGTCAGTTTCAACGTGGTAAGCACCGATGTGCTGTGTGATACCACCCGCTTCGCCTGAAGCAACGTGAGTACGACGGATGTAGTCAAGTGTTGACGTTTTACCGTGGTCAACGTGACCCATGATTGTTACTACTGGAGCGCGTGGTACTGCTTCTGCGTTTGTATCACGATCAGATAGTACTGCTTCTTCCAGTTCGTTCTCTTTACGAAGAACTACCTTGTGACCCATTTCTTCAGCAACAAGTTGTGCTGTTTCTTGGTCGATCACTTGGTTGATAGTCGCCATAGCGCCCATCTTCATCATTACTTTGATAACTTCTGTCGCTTTAACCGACATCTTGTTAGCAAGTTCAGAAAGAACGATTGTCTCACCGATTACTACGTCTTGTTTTGCTACAGTCGCAGACTTATCGAAACCGTGTTGCATTGAAGTTGGCTTAGCAAGTTTGCCTTTGTTACGGCCTTTGCCACCACGTTGGTTACGACCACCGCGTGATTGCTCTTCTTTTGCTGGTTTCTTCTTCTTACGACGAGCACCACCTTCTTCTTTACGGTCAGCTGCATCTTCAGCTTCACGAGCGTAACGAGAAGTAGTTACGTGGTAGTCAGAGTTTTCAAGCTCTTTCTTTTTAGTCTCTTCTTCAGACCAACGAGCTTCGTTCTCTTCTGCAAGTTTACGAGCTTCTTCAACTAGCTTAGCCGCTTCTTGCTCAGCTTTACGTTGGGCTTCTTCTTCCTGACGACGCTTTAGCTCGTCAGCTTCTTTCTTCGCTTGCGTATTAGCATCCGCGTTTTTTGCATTCATTTCTTTCTTAGCCTTATCAGCTTGTGCGCGTTTTGCCTTTTCTTCAGCTTCACGTTTTGCATCCGCTTCACGTTTCGCTTTCTCATCGGCTTCGCGCTGTGCTTTCTCTGCAGCTTCACGTTTGGCTTGTTCTTCAGCCTCACGCTTCGCAAGCTCTTCAGCTTCACGTTTTGCTGCTTCCTCAGCCTCACGTTTTGCGTCGTCTTCGATAGTGCTGCGCTTCACATATGTGCGCTTCTTACGCACTTCTACTTGAACATCCTTACTTTTGCCGCCACCTGCTGCAACACTTAGCGTGCTACGAGTCTTACGTTGAAGCGTCAGTCTAGTAGGTTCAGATTCGCCCGACTTATCGCCGTGCTCTTTCTTCAGGTGAGAGAGAAGCTTTTGCTTCTCTTCATCCGATACATGGTCAGAACTCGCTTTGTTCATGCCAGCGTCAGCAAGTTGTTCCATTAAGCGGTCGACTGGAGTACCAATCTCTTCACTCAGAGCTTTAACTGTTAATTGTGTCATGCCGCTTCCTCCTTGCTGATATTATGCTTCTTCGCCGAACCAACAGATGTTACGTGCAGCCATGATAAGCTCACCTGCGCGTTCTTCTGTCAGGCCTTCAATACCTTCTAAATCGTCGATACCTTGGTCGGCTAGATCTTCTAGTGTTGCTACACCTTTTGCTGCCAACTTGAATGCCATCTCACGCTCTAGACCTTCAAGGCCTAGTAGGTCTTCAGCAGGCTCTAGACCTTCAAAAGACTCTTCTTGCGCTAGAGCAATTGTCGTTAGTGCGTCTTTCGCACGGCTACGAAGTTCTTCTACAAGCTCTTCGTTTAGGCCGTCTACGTCTAGCAGTTCATTAACTGGAACGTATGCGATTTCTTCTAGCGTTGAGAAACCTTCTTCAACAAGCAGTTGAGCGAAGTCTTCTTCAATGTCTAGGTACTTCATGAAGTTTTCGATAGACGCTTGAGACTCTTCAGCGTGTTTCTTCTGAAGATCTGCCACAGTCATTACGTTCAGTTCCCAACCAGTTAGTTGAGATGCTAGACGTACGTTTTGACCGTTACGACCGATAGCTTGCGCTAGGTTGTCAGCTTCAACAGCGATGTCCATTGAGTGTGCATCTTCATCAACGATGATAGAAGCAACATCAGCTGGTGCCATTGCGTTGATAACGAATTGAGCTGGGTTATCGTCCCAAAGAACGATATCGATACGCTCACCACCAAGCTCACCAGATACTGCTTGTACACGTGCACCACGCATACCAACACACGCACCTACAGGGTCGATACGCTTGTCGTTTGTTTTAACAGCGATCTTAGCGCGAGAACCTGGATCACGTGCAGCGCCTTTAAGTTCGATGATTTCTTCAGCGATCTCTGGCACTTCTACACGGAACAGTTCAGCCAGCATTTCTGGCTTAGAACGAGTGATGAACAGTTGGAAACCACGCGCTTCAGGAGCAACTTTGTACAGAAGACCACGAACACGGTCACCTGGACGGAAGTTTTCACGAGGAAGTTGGTCATCACGTAGGATTACCGCTTCTGCGTTGTTACCAAGATCAAGTACAACCGTCTCGCGGTTTACTTTCTTAACAACACCAGTGATCAAATCACCTTCGTTGTCGATGAACTGTTCTACGATTTGCGCACGCTCAGCTTCACGTACTTTTTGTACGATAACTTGCTTAGCAGTTTGCGTCGTAATACGGTCGAATGTAACCGATGGGATATCGTCTTCTACGAAATCACCTAGTTGAATGTCTGCATCTTCGTATTGTGCAGCTTCTAGAGAGATTTCTTTTGTTGGGTTTTCAACATCTTCTACAACCAACCAACGGCGGAATGTTTCAAACTCACCCGTTTTACGGTCGATAGCTACGCGTACATCGATTTCGATTTCGTACTTTTTCTTTGTAGAAGTTGCTAGAGCAATCTCAAGAGCCTCAAAGATACGCTCACGAGGTACCGCTTTTTCGTTCGATACCGCTTCTGCTACCGCTAAAATTTCTTTACTCATTGTATTTAGCCTCTAAGCTTCAAATTTTTTAGGGAACTAAAATTTAGGGATCAGGTTAGCTTTTGAAATGTTACTTAGAGCAAACTCTTCTTGTTGCCCTTCACAAGTAACTGCAATTGTCTCACCATCAACGCTGTGGATAATACCTTTCCACTTACGACGGTTTGCAACAGCCATTTTCAATACGATGCTGACCTCGTGACCAATAAATTGCTCGTAATGTGCTGCTTTGAAAAGTGGTCTTTCTAAGCCTGGAGAAGAAACTTCTAGGCTGTAAGCAACAGAAATTGGATCTTCAACGTCTAATACTGCGCTTACCTGATGGCTAACTTCTGCACAGGCATCTACGTTGATACCATTTTCATGGTCGATGTAGATACGCAACGTTGAGTGCGCACCCGCACGAATAAATTCTAATCCAACCAACTCGTAGCCTGTTGCTTCTACAGGAGCTTCAAGCATTTCAGTAAGTTGTCTTTCTAAACCAGTCATTTGAACCACTCCAGAAACAAAAAAAGGGCTCAGAGCCCAATCAAAAAACCAAGCAGTGATCTGAGTTAAATTACAAAAACTCAGATAACAAAAAACCCCGAAAGTCGGGGTTTTATGCTGCTGGACCCTGATACGTTAAGAATAGCCAAAAACTGCTTTTCTTAACTCACAGTGTGGTTAGCACTGTGCAAACTTGCCAATCGAATCATTCTTTCCATATAAAAGAAGAGATTGGTTGCGGGGGCCGGATTTGAACCGACGACCTTCGGGTTATGAGCCCGACGAGCTACCAAGCTGCTCCACCCCGCGTCCGCCTTGCTGAGCATTATACGCTCAACTAAGTGATTTACAAGTTTGTAAATTCATGGTGCCGAGAGAGGGACTCGAACCCTCACACCTAAGGCACTAGCACCTCATGCTAGCGTGTCTACCAATTTCACCATCTCGGCTACATAAACCTTTACAGCTTATTGTGGAATCTCATCACCTGTAGGTGCTGGAACTTCACTTGCTGCATCTTTAACTTGTTCTACAACTGGTTGACCTAGTGTTGGGTCTACCCATTGTGACTCAGTCTTGTGCGTAGACATACGACCAAGTAGCAAGCTAACGATAAAAAATACGGTTGCTAAAATAGCAGTTGTTCGGGTTAAGAAATTACCTGAGCCGCTTGCACCAAACACTGTGTTTGAAGCACCTGCACCGAACGAGGCTCCCATATCTGCGCCTTTACCTTGTTGAATCAACACAAGGCCAATCACACCAAGCGCCGCCAACAGGTAAATCACAAGTAGAACTGAAAACATTTTTTTCCACCTATGTTCCAAATTGTTGAGCCAGCGCCGTTCAAAAACAATCGTGTTTATTTATGAACAAGGCTAGCGACCTCCTAACGGGAGGTGGAGCAATACTAGCGAAAGCCAGTAACGCTGACAAGGGAAAATTAGTAAAAAGTCACCACCAACGCATTAAGCGCTCAAAAAAAGGGCAAAAGTTGCCCTTTCCTCTCGCAAAATGGGTTAAAGCAATGATTAACAACTTGCTTTTACAGCTTCTGCAATCTTAAGCGCAGAGCTTTGAACAAGTTCCGCATCTTCACCTTCCACCATTACACGAATAAGTGGTTCAGTGCCTGATTTACGTAGTAATACTCGGCCTTTGTCGCCCAACTCTGCTTCTACTTCTGCAACTGAGTCTAGCACTGCTTGCGCTTCAAGTGGGTTGCTTTCACCAGCAAAACGTACGTTCTCTAGTACTTGTGGGTAAAGCGTCATACCTTGAGACAGGTCGTGCAATGTCATTTCGCTACCGACAACAGAAGCAAGCACTTGCAACGCTGCTACGATAGCGTCACCAGTAGTCACTTTATCTAGCAAGATAACGTGGCCTGAGTTTTCAGCACCGATCTTCCAACCTTTAGCAAGTAGTTGCTCCATCACGTAACGGTCGCCAACCGCAGCACGTACGAACGGAATACCCAATTGCTTCAGGCCATTTTCCATACCTAGGTTAGTCATTAGCGTACCAACGACACCGCCTTTTAGTTCGCCGCGACGCAGTGCATCACGAGCGATGATGTAAGCAATTTGGTCGCCATCGATCTTGTTGCCCAAGTGGTCAACCATGATAATACGGTCGCCGTCACCATCGAACGCAAGGCCTAGGTGAGCTTGCTCTTCTACAACACGTTTTTGTAGCGCACGAACGTCTGTCGCACCAACTTCAGCATTGATGTTAGTACCGTTTGGCTCAACGCCCATTGCAACAACGTCAGCACCTAGCTCTTTAAATACGTTAGGAGCGATGTGGTAAGTAGCACCATGGGCACAATCAACCACAATCTTCACGTTCGCTAGGCTAAGATCTGATGGGAAGGTACTCTTACAAAACTCGATGTAACGACCAGCCGCGTCGTTCAGGCGGGTTGCTTTACCAAGCTCAGCAGACTCCACACATTCAATGTCTTTATCTAGCTCAGCTTCAATAGCAAGCTCGATATCATCCGGAAGCTTAGTACCCTCAGATGAGAAGAACTTGATGCCGTTATCATAGTATGGGTTGTGAGAAGCTGAAATAACGATGCCCGCTTCAGCTCGGAAGGTTTGCGTTAGGTAAGCAACCGCTGGGGTTGGCATTGGACCAGTAAAGGTTGCTTTCAGGCCAGCAGCGGCAAGACCGGCTTCAAGAGCAGATTCAAGCATGTAACCAGAGATACGCGTATCTTTACCGATGATAACTTTTTTTGTGCCTTGTTTCGCTAGTACACGACCAGCTGCCCAGCCAAGCTGCAGTACAAAATCTGGAGTAATTGGGTATTGTCCAACTTTACCGCGTACGCCATCAGTACCGAAATAACGTCTTTTATCAGACATGAAACTTTCCTTAATTCTTTTAGATATTTTTGTTCGTCATCTCAACCACTTTCATTGCTTCAATGGTTTCTTCAAAGTCATGAACTCGAATAATTTGCGCGCCTTTCATCGCCGCGATAGTCGCACAGACGACACTCGCATTGGTGCAGTCAGCCGCTGGCTTATCCAACAGCTTGAAAATCATGGATTTACGCGACATACCAGCAAGGATTGGCAAGCCAAATTCATGGAACTTATCGAGATGAGCGAGCATATGATAATTGTGTTCTATGGTTTTGCCAAAACCAAAACCTGGGTCAAGGATAAGTTGAGACTTATCGATACCCACAGCCTCACAAGCAGCAATTCGTTCTTGAAGGAATGCAGAGACATCCCCCATCAGATCATCGTATTGAGGATTGGCTTGCATCGTACGTGGCTGGCCTTTCATGTGCATCAGGCAAATTGGCAACTTAGCTTCTGCTGCTACCTCTAATGCTCCTGGCTCTTGAAGCGCACGAACATCGTTAATAAGGTCTGCACCAGCAGCAACCGCTTGACGCATCACTTCAGCTTTACTGGTATCAACAGAAATCCAAACATCGTGCTTATCACGTATCGCTTGGATAACAGGAATCACACGTTGCAGTTCTTCTTCTAATTCAACATCAGGGGCACCTGGTCGTGTTGATTCACCACCGATATCGATGATGCTCACACCAGCGGCGATCATTTTCTCAACTTGAGCAAGCGCTAATTCAAGTGAGTTAAATTTACCACCATCAGAAAATGAGTCAGGCGTGACATTGAGGATTGCCATAACATGAGGGCGAGAAAGATCGAGAGATTTGTTGTTTGCTTTAATAATCATAGCGTTAATAATCACAACAGATACAAAAACCCCGAGCTTAACTCGGGGTTTGTTATCAAAGACTACTCTTTATTCAGAGTCTTTCTTTTCTGGCGCTTCGCTTGAAGTCGCTTCTTGAGACGTTGATTGCTCTACAGGTTTTGTAGGCTCAACTGGCTTCTCTTCTGCTTTTACTTCAGGCTTCGCTTGAGGCTTATCGTTATCTTCTGGTTTGTTTGGCTTGTCGCCCCAACCAGCAGGTTCACGGAGCTCAGCTTTACGCTCCATTAGGTCATCAATCTGGCCAGCATCAATGGTCTCATACTTCATTAGCGCATCTTTCATCGCATGCATGATGTCCATGTTATCTTCCAAGATTTTCTTCGCACGGTCATAGTTGCGGTCGATGATCTTACGAACTTCGTCGTCGATCAGCTTCGCTGTGTCATCAGACATGTGTTTAGTCTGTGTCACACTACGACCAAGGAACACTTCACCTTCTTCTTCCGCGTACAGAAGCGGACCAAGTTTCTCAGAGAAGCCCCACTGCGTCACCATCTTACGAGCGATGTCTGTTGCACGTTCGATATCGTTCGATGCACCTGTCGATACTTTGTCAGCACCGTAGATCAGCTCTTCCGCTAGACGACCACCGTACAAGCTAGAAACCATTGATTCTAGGTGTTGGCGAGACATACTCACACGGTCTTGCTCAGGTAGGTACATAGTCACACCCAATGCACGACCACGTGGAATGATAGACACTTTGTACACTGGATCGTGTTCCGGAACTAGGCGACCAACAATCGCGTGACCTGCTTCGTGGTAAGCTGTTGACTCTTTTACTTCTTCAGACATCACCATCGAACGGCGCTCTGCACCCATCATGATTTTGTCTTTCGCCAGTTCAAACTCAACCATTGAAACGTTGCGCTTGTTACCACGCGCAGCAAACAATGCAGCTTCGTTTACTAAGTTTGCTAGGTCAGCACCAGAGAAACCTGGAGTACCTCGCGCGATTAGAGAAGGCTCTACGTCACCCGCTAGAGGCACTTTACGCATGTGTACTTTAAGGATCTGCTCACGACCACGTACGTCTGGAAGACCAACAACCACTTGACGGTCAAAACGGCCAGGACGCAATAGCGCAGGGTCCAATACGTCAGGACGGTTAGTTGCTGCGATAACGATGATACCTTCGTTACCTTCGAAACCATCCATCTCAACCAGCATTTGGTTTAGGGTTTGTTCACGTTCATCGTGACCACCACCAACACCAGCACCACGCTGACGACCTACCGCATCGATCTCATCGATAAAGATGATACAAGGTGCTGCTTTCTTCGCTTGCTCAAACATGTCACGCACACGAGATGCACCAACACCTACGAACATTTCTACGAAATCAGAACCAGAGATAGTAAAGAACGGTACTTTTGCTTCACCGGCAATGGCCTTCGCTAGAAGCGTTTTACCAGTACCAGGAGGACCAACCATTAGAACACCCGTTGGAATCTTACCGCCCAACTTCTGGAAGCGGCTTGGGTCACGCAGGTAATCAACAAGTTCTTTTACGTCTTCTTTTGCTTCGTCACAACCAGCAACGTCGGCAAAAGTAGTCTTGATTTGCTCTTCGCTCATCATGCGAGCTTTGCTCTTACCGAAAGACATAGCGCCTTTACCGCCGCCGCCTTGCATTTGACGCATGAAGAAAATCCATACACCAATCAGTAAGATCATAGGGAACCAAGAGATGAAAATTGTGCCAAGTAGGCTTTGCTCTTCAGGAGGCGTACCTTGCACTTTCACGTTTTGATTAATTAGGTCATCCAGAAGCTTTTGATCATACACCGGCATGTAAGTAACCATTTTGGCACCGCCGCCGCGACGAACAAAGCTAATCTCACCGTCTTTAAAAGTTGCTTCTTGAATCTGGCCTTGGCCAACTTCCTGTACAAACGTGGTGTAATCCACGGTTCTGCCATTGCTTTCTCCAGGGCCAAAGCTCTGGAATACCGACATCAATACGACAGCGATAACAAGCCACAGAATTAAATTTTTTGCCATGTCACTCAAGGTGTCAGCCTCTCGATAACTAATTGTAATTAAAGGTAGGGTACTACAGTTCATTACCTGTAGCTATAGTGTTAACCATGCTCTAAACGAGCGAAATAGTTAACCTTTGTAACCAGTGGCTACAACAAAGACTTCTCGTGAGCGAGCTCGCGATGAGTCTGGTTTTCTGATTTTTACGACTTTAAACATGTCTCGGACTTCTTTCACAAATTGATCGAAGCCTTCACCCTGGAAAACCTTTACGACAAAGCTACCATTAGGTGCTAGAACTTGTCGACACATATCTAAAGCCAATTCAACTAAATACATAGCTCGTGGCTGATCTACAGAATTATTACCAGCAATGTTAGGCGCCATGTCAGACATTACTACGTCCACCATTGAAGGTTGGATTCTTTCTAACAGAGCATCTAATACTGCCTCGTCACGAAAGTCACCTTGTAGGAAGCTTACGCCAGCGATTGGATCCATAGGCAATAAGTCACATGCAATGATTTGACCTTCTTCACCTATTATCTTAGCAGCATATTGAGACCATCCACCTGGAGCGGCGCCTAAATCGACGACAGTCATCCCAGATTTCAACAATTTATCTTTCGTTTGGATCTCTTCAATTTTGAAATAAGCACGAGAACGGAAGCCTTTTTTACGAGCTTCGTTTGCGTATTTATCATAAAAGTGTTCTTTCAACCAACGACCAGAACTAGCCGAATGTTTTTGTTTACTCATTTTAATCCCAACAAGGCGTAATTAGGAGCTATTGTTTTAATAGGCTCAACCTATTACTCAATAAATTATAGTCTTCAGCAATAGATGGCGTTAAAATAGCTTTTTTCAACCCTTATTTTAAAGAAAATTGGCCGCGTAATGAACCTAAGCACCAAACAAAAGCAGCACCTTAAAGGCCTAGCTCACAGTTTAAAACCTGTTGTGCTAATGGGCGCAAATGGACTTACAGAAGCCGTGCTAGCAGAAATTGAAATCGCTCTTGACCACCACGAACTGATCAAAATTAAAGTTGCATCAGAAGACCGTGAGACAAAACAGCTGATCATCGACGCTATCGTACGTGAAACGGGCGCTGAAAAAGTGCAGACAATTGGTAAAGTACTTGTGCTATACCGCCAGTCTGAAGAGCGTAAAATCGAAATCCCACGTAAGTAATCCCTACTTACGCAGCGGAAGAAGAAAAGGTCGCCATGCGCGACCTTTTTTGCATCTACTGTTTACATCAGCGAATAGACAGCATCGCCTAATTAGATGTACTCAACGCTGTCAATTTCGAAGTCTTTCGCACCACCAGGGGTTTGAATAACCACTTCGTCACCTTCCATCTTACCGATCAGGCCACGAGCAATTGGAGAACTGATTGAGATACGACCTGCTTTAATATCTGCTTCGTCGTCACCCACGATTTGGTAGGTTTTCTCTTCTTCCGTATCACAATCAATCAGAGTTACGGTTGAGCCAAAAATCACCTTACCAGTGTTGTCCATCGATGTTACGTCAATTACTTGAGCAACAGACAGTTTGTATTCAATGTCACGAATTTGTGCTTCACAGATACCCTGCTCTTCACGAGCTGCGTGGTATTCAGCGTTTTCTTTCAAGTCGCCTAGTTCACGCGCTTCTGCGATTGCTTCTGAAATTTGCGGGCGAAGCTTTAGTAGACGATCAAGCTCGGTACGTAGCAATTGTTCGCCACGTAGTGTCATTGGAACTTTTTCCATTATATAACCTCAAGGCCAAAGGTGTCTTTGGACAAAAAAAGCCTACCCAATCATGATGATTGGGTAGTACGTTCAAAGATTCTGTTTTGATTAGTTTAAACAAACTGGGATATGAAATCACCCTAATTCGATTTTGCCATCCAGTTGCGTGCTTAATACCTTGTCATCAATGGCTTTTAGATTTAACCATCATCGCAGTTTATTGAAAAACAACACTGTTCATTACACTAAAAACATCAAAAAAGATAAAAACAAATCAATGTCAGACCAATATCATCGCGACACAAGCCATTGTTTAACAACAACTTACAAAACAAAAGCAAACAATTGAACACTGTTCATTAGTTGGATTTATATCATTTTACTAACTCATAAGGAAACTTTAGCAGTAAAACATGTCCGGCAAGTTGTTACGTCATCGGTTTTTCGAATGTGGGCGATTCTCACGAATAAAACCATACGCATAACGATAACTTGTGAGAGATAACCTCTCCCCCATAAAACAATGATTATGGACAGCTAACTAGGACAAATAAAATGAAAAAGACTCTAATTGCTCTTTCTGTATCTGCAGCAGCTATGGCAACTGGCGTTAACGCAGCTGAGCTTTACAACCAAGACGGTACTTCTCTAGAAATTGGCGGCCGTGCTGAAGCACGTCTATCTATGAAAGATGGCGATGTAGCGGACAACTCTCGTATCCGTCTAAACTTCCTTGGTACTCAAGCAATCAACGACAACCTATACGGTGTTGGTTTCTGGGAAGGTGAGTTCACTACAGCTGAAAACGGCGGCGTAGACGGCAACAGCAATCTAGATACTCGTTACGCATACGCTGGTCTTGGCGGTGCTTTCGGTGAAATGACTTACGGTAAAAACGACGGTGCACTAGGCGTTATTACTGACTTCACAGATATCATGGCTTACCACGGTAACTCTGCTGCTGACAAACTAGCTGCAGCTGACCGTTCTGACAACATGTTCTCTTACAAAGGCCAATTCGAAAACCTAGCTGTTAAAGCTAGCTACCGTTTTGCTGACCGTGAAGAAGTTAAAAATTCTGACGGTGTTGTAGACCACTACACAGACAACGGCGAAGATGGTTACTCTCTATCTGCAATCTACACGCTAGGCGACACTGGTCTTGACCTAGGTGCTGGTTACGCAGATCAAGCTGACGCTAACGAATACATGCTTGCTGCTTCTTACACTATGGGCGATCTATACTTCGCTGGTGTATTCACTGATGGTGAAAAAGCAGCTAAAAACGGTGACTACACTGGTTACGAACTAGCAGGTGCTTACACTCTAGGTCAAACTGTATTCACAACTACATACAACAACGCAGAAACTGACGGCGAAACGTCTGCAAACAACTTCGCTGTTGACGCGTCTTACTACTTCAAGCCTAACTTCCGTGGCTACGTATCGTACAACTTCAACCTAATTTCTGAAGGTGATACTTTCGGTTCTGTAGGTGCTGGCAACGATAAAGCAACTAAAGCTCAAGCAGAAGACGAGCTAGCTCTAGGTCTACGTTACGACTTCTAATTCAGTCTTACGACTTGAAGATAAAATGCCCGCACAACGCGGGCATTTTTTATATCCAGAATTCTGCAATTTTTCGGTATATACTCAATTGCATAACTAACCTCACGAACTGTCATTATGCGCTTACGTTGGTCTTTATTACTTTTTTCTAGTCTCGTTCCACTCACATCAATGGCCTATCCTCATCAAGAGGTTTTGCCAGAAGGCTCTCGTGTCAGCTTGATTGCTGAAAAACTCAATGACCAAAGTGAGCTAACAGGTATTCATCCAACCGATCAGTATTTCCCACCAGCCAGCACGCTAAAAGTCGTCACTGCATTAGCGGCAAAACTTGAACTGGGAAACGGCTTTGCGTTTCGCACCACCTTAGAGAGCTCAAACTCAGACGCGGTAATTACTTTTTCTGGAGATCCAACGTTACTGACTCAAGATCTAAAAACCATGCTGACACGAGCCAAGAAAAATGGTTTGAATCAAATCAAAGGCGACCTTTGGCTAGATAACAGCGCTTTTACTGGTTATAACCGTGCTGTAGGTTGGCCATGGGATATTCTGGGGGTTTGCTACAGTGCTCCAGCTTCTGCTATTACGTTGAATGATAACTGTGTCCAAGCTTCTATCTACACACAGAAAAATGGTTCTACTCGCGTCTACGTCCCAGAACATCAACCAATAAACGTAAAAACCAGTGTTCAAACCGTCTCTAGAAGCGTTCAGAAGAGCCGTCACTGTGATTTAGACCTTATTGCTAACCCAGATAACAAATATGAACTAACCGGCTGTCTGGTCGATCGTGGCGACAAGCCCCTTCCTCTTAAATTCGCCGTGCAAGATCCTGAACGCTACACCAGCCAAAAAGTACAAAGGTTACTCAAGCAAGTTGGTATCTCATTAAAAGGCAATATTCGAATTGGTAAAGCACCAGAAAAGCAGCGTAGGTTGCTTGCAGTACATAAGTCTAAACCGTTGCCACAACTTTTAGACCAAATGCTCAAACGCTCTGACAACTTGATTGCTGACACGCTGACTAAAACACTTGGCGCGAAGTTTTTTGTTCAACCGGGAAGCTTTACTAATGGCACAGAAGCTATCAAACAGATCATCTTTGCCAATACAGGTGTCGATATTCGTAATGCAAGATTAGAGGACGGCTCTGGCTTATCACGCAACAACCGAATTTCAGCCACTTCTATGGCGGCTATTTTGCGTTACATTTGGCAGCATGAGAAGGAGCTTAACCTGATCGCAATCATGCCTAAGTCTGGTGAGTCGGGCACTTTGCAATACCGTAAAAGTATGCGCAAAGCGCCGATCAAAGGTCAGTTGATAGCGAAGAGCGGTTCGCTGTACGGAACCTATAACATGGCAGGCTATGGATTAGATAAGAACGGAAAACCAAATACTTTATTTGTTCAGTTTGTATCGGACTACTTTCCAGAAAAGAGGGACGATAACAAGCCTGTCATCCCCCCTATTACGCAGTTTGAGAAGTTGTTCTACCAAGACATTGTGAGTTTCAGTCAGGCAATGCCTAAGAAGTAGTTCACCACGGTAAAGTAGATCCACATCCCTGAAATATCGACAATCGATGCTAAGACTGGGCTCACCAAAACGGCTGGGTCCAGTTTACAAGCTCGAGCAATAATAGGAAGTAATCCGCCTAGCGTGGTTGAAATGGTCACCTGAATAAACAACGCGACGGCAATCGCCAACGCGATATCCTCAATCGCAAAGCCTCCTGTCGATTGCCCCCCACTGAATAACATGATGCGGCCGACCATCACGATAGCAATCGCTAACGCGATAAACAGAGCTACGCGGCTTTCTTTCCACAAAACCTCCAACCATTGGCGCTTCTTAAGCTCTCCTGTTGCAAGAGCACGAATCACCAAAGTTGCAGCTTGAGTTCCCGTGTTGCCACCAGCCGCCGCGATAACCGGCATGTAAACCGCCAGCAAAACAAGTTGGCTCAAGGTGTCTTCATATTGAGCGATGATTAAGCCAGACACAATCCCAAGCAATGCAAGTGCAATGATCCAGCCAATACGCTGCTTCACATGCCCTAGCACGCTCGTAGAAAGATAACCGTCTGGTGTATCAACCTCAGACATATGCAGACCTAACTGGTGAGCATAATGACGAGCACGTTTGTCATGCCCAGCTTGTTCAAGTTGAGCAATCAAGCTATTTACATAGCCAACTGAACAGTGCTGCAAAATACCAACCGCCTCATCGATAGGCATAATGGTGAGTAAATGCAGTTGCTGCTCTTGCTCGTATCGCAAAAACGCATTACGAGCGGCACCAATTTCTACTTCAGAAAAGTTTGGTGTTGTTTCAATAAAAGTGTTGTTCATTACCGTCATGGCGAATCTCCCGATTGGCATTGGTAACGACCATCGACAACGCACGCAAAAAGCCTTCAGCACAGTCCATACATGTATTAGAAACACTGGATGTGCGAAAACATCAATGCCAAAGCACTGTCTATTCAGAATTTATGAAAGGAAATAACAAGAAGGAAAAATTAGAAAAGATGCCTCACCACTCAGGTAAGGCGGAGATCGCCAATACCGAAGCGGGTTATTTCGCTCCCTTAATCTTACTCACCCAACAACTGGGAGGATGGTCGGTATTGTTCATGTAAATCTCCGATAAAGCTGCTCACCTAGCAGCGCGCGTATAGTAGCAAAAATGCGTCACTTTTACAGTCAATCTCTTGTGGATTCACCAAATTTTCATACAAAAAAAGCGCCCAGTGGGCGCTTTCATTTTGAGCAGTTATGGATTACTTGATAGTAATACGTGCGAATTTACGTTTACCTACTTGGAATACGTAAGTGCCTACTTCAGGAGCAAACTTCGCATCAGCAACTTTCTCGCCTTCAATCTTAGCAGCACCTTGCTTAACCATGCGCATTGCTTCAGAAGTTGAAGCACATAGACCCGCTTCTTTCAGTAGGTTTGCTACTGGCGTGCCAGCCTCAAAATCAAACTCTGGCATTTCGTCAGGGATTTGGTTCTTAGCAAAACGGTTCACGAACTCTTGCTCTGCTGCATCTGCATCCGCTTCACTGTGGAAACGAGCAATGATTTCTTTCGCTAGCAGAACTTTAATATCGCGAGGGTTCTTACCCGCTTCTACGTCAGCTTTAAACTGTGCAATTTCTTCCAATGGACGGAAAGACAGTAGCTCGTAGTAGCTCCACATTAGAACGTCAGAAATAGACATGATCTTACCAAACATTTCGCTTGGTGCTTCGCTGATACCAATGTAGTTACCAGAAGACTTAGACATCTTCTTCTCACCATCTAGACCTACTAGAAGCGGCATCATCAGTACAACTTGAGGTTTTTGACCGTGAGATTTTTGCAGTTCACGACCCATTAGTAGGTTGAACTTCTGGTCAGTACCACCAAGCTCAACGTCCGTTTCCATTGCTACTGAGTCCCAACCTTGAAGTAGTGGGTACATGAACTCATGAATAGCGATTGGCTGGCCACCAGCGTAACGCTTTTTAAAGTCATCACGTTCTAGCATACGAGCAACGGTTTGGTTCGCTGCAAGGCGAATCATACCTTCTGCGCCAAGCTCAGATAGCCACTCAGAGTTGAACTGAATTTTTGTCTTAGCTGGATCTAGGATTTTGAACACCTGCTCTTTGTACGTTTCTGCGTTACGCAGAACATCTTCACGGCTTAGCGGTGGACGAGTTGAGTTCTTACCTGTTGGGTCACCAACCATTGCAGTGAAGTCACCGATTAGGAACGTCACTTCATGACCTAGTTCTTGGAACAAGCGAAGCTTATTGAAAATAACCGTATGGCCTAGGTGAATGTCAGGTGCTGTTGGGTCGGCGCCCAATTTAATACGTAGAGGACGACCTTCTTTTAGTTTTGCGATCAGCTCTTCTTCTGGAATCAGCTCTTCAACACCGCGCTTAATCTCGGCTAATGCAGCTTCAATGCTCGCCATTCTTGTTCACTCCCACAGATTTGGCAAAAATATAATAGCTGAACATCTTACTTGAATAGCGATGCATTTTGAAACACGTTAGACTAGGTAGTTGTCAATTTTTACGTTTAATTTAGTAATCAAGTACCTCATGCATTCGATTTTTGTCCGACTACCGCTCTTGCACAAAGTACTGATCGGTTTTTTTAGTGCGCTGATCATCGTCGCGCTGTTTTTCTTACCCGATCCGCAAGACCTCGATCCGCAGCAAAGCCGACTCAAAGTCGGTGAGCATTATTCGGTACCGATTTCTGTGGAATCCCCCGAGCGCAGCACTTCTTCTACTCTTCCTTCTGTTTTGCGCTGGGAAACATACAAAGTCAAAAATGGTGAAAGTGCCGCTGTACTTTTTAACCGCGTCGGTTTATCTCCTCGCCTTCTGCATGAACTGATTACTTCAGATAAAGAAATCAAAGAGCAACTCACTCGACTGCGTCCTGGTAACAGGCTGCAATTTGGCTTTGATGAAAATAACGACTTTATTCAACTAAAACGCACACTCAATGCATTCGAAACGTTCCGCATTAAACTGCAAGGTGGCAAATACGTTTCTGAGGTGGACAAAAAAGAAGTCGATTACCAATACAACTACTCTGAAGCAACAATCAAATCCAACTTCTGGAATGCGGGGATTTCATCCGGTTTGAATGCAAACCAAATTATGGAACTGGCGGGAATTTTTGGTTGGGATATCGACTTTGCTTTGGACATTCGTAAAAACGATACCTTCCGCGTGCTTTACCAAGAGGAAGTGGTTGAAGGCGAAGTGATTGGACGCGGAAAAATCATTGCTGCAATCTTTAACAACCAAGGTGACACCTTTACCGCAATCTTAGATGAGAAGAGCGGTAAGTACTACGATGAAAATGGCCGAGCGATGAAGAAAGCCTTCTTACGAGCACCTTTGGATTTCCGTCGTGTTACCTCTAACTTTAATCCTCGTCGCTTACACCCAGTTACCGGGAGAGTTCGCCCTCACAGAGGTACCGATTATGCCGCGCCTGTAGGCACACCAATTTGGGCTGCGGGTAATGGTGTTGTGCAAAAATCAGCGTACAACAAATTCAATGGTAACTACGTGTTTATTAAACACAGCAATACCTACATTACTAAATACTTACACTTAACTAAGCGAACAGTAAAAACGGGGCAACGCGTTAAGCAAGGTCAAACCATCGGTACGCTGGGTGGTACTGGCCGTGTAACTGGTCCACACTTGCACTACGAATTCTTGGTTAACGGCGTTCATAAAAACCCAAGAACGGTAAACTTACCGCAGTCGAAATCTCTGACCGGTAAAGCAAAACAAACCTTCTTGGCAAACGCAAAGATCAGTATGGCTAAGCTGGATCGCTACAGTAAATTACTCGCGATGAAGTAGCTAAAACGATTTAAATTGAACAATGACAAAGAGGCAGCCTAAGCTGCCTCTTTTGTTTCGGGGTCTGGTTCATCAATATTGTGTTCACGGCCAAGCATCAACAGGCACGGTGTCAGCACCAAGGTCAGCACCGTCGCAAAAGCTAAACCACCCGCGACGGCCGTAGCCAATTGAGACCACCACTGCGTGCTTGGCGCACCAAATTCAATCTTCTGGTTAACTAAGTCGATGTTCATCTCTAGCACCATTGGCAGTAAGCCAAGGATAGTCGTGACAGTGGTCAGTAACACTGGACGCAGGCGCTGTACGCCCGTACGTAGAATTGCGTCTGATTTTTCTAACCCACGCTTGCGCATTTGGTTATAGGTATCAATTAATACGATATTGTTGTTCACCACAATACCAGCTAATGCGATCACCCCAATACCCGACATAATAATACCGAAAGGCTTCTGGAAAATAAGCAAGCCAGCAAACACGCCAACGGTAGAAAACAGCACTGCGCTTAAAATCAAAAATGCTTGGTAGAAGCTGTTGAATTGAGTAATCAGGATCAAAGCCATCACGCCAAGTGCAACCATGAAAGCACTTTGTAAAAACGCAGAAGAGTTTTCTTGCTCCTCGTTTTGCCCGCGAATTTTAAACTCAATACCAACAGGCAAGCCCAACTGCTCAACTTCTGCAGTTATCTTGGGCAATTCAAGGGCAAGGTTATAACCCTCAACCATATCGGCTTTTATGTTCACTACACGACGACCATCAACACGGCGAATCGTATCTTGCTTATGATCTGGTTTAATCTGCGCAAAGTTTGTGATCGGCACTAAACCTGCCGCCGTTTTTACACGTAACTGGTCAAAACGTCCGATATCCCGCTTATCTTGTGGGTAGCGCACTAAGATATCGACTTCTTCATCAGCATCATCGGGTAGATAATCACCTATCTTCAAACCGTTAGTCACGAACTGGACAGTATTACCAACCAGAGTTGCATCAGCAGCAAAGCGAGAGGCATCGTCTCTGCGGATATCAATCTGCCAATCAATCCCTTCTTTATTGGTTGTATCACTTAGGTTAGTTAAAGCAGGATTACGATCAGCCCAGTAACGAACCATTTTGGCTGCACTGTCTAACTGGTCAATGCTTGAGTTTTGCGCCGACATTTCAATCACAAGATCGTGTTCAACCGGTGGCCCTGCATCGGGAAACTTGTACTCCAGCTCAACACCCGAGAATTGGTTAGTGGTTTGTTTGAGTTCTTCAATGATGTCTTTCACTTTGCGACGATATTGCCAATCGACGGGCGTTATTTGAATCTGACCAATCTCATCACCATCATTTGAATCCGTTCCGGTGCGCGTATAGACACTCTCAAATTCATCATGCCCTAACATGACTTTTTCAATCTCTTTCATCACGACATCTTTTTCGTTGATGGATAAATCGCCGTAAGAACGCACCTTGACGGTAAAGAAAGCGGGGTCCACCTCTGGGAAGAACTCTGCCCCTAGTCCTGCTTTGTTATAAGTAAAGCCGACACCACCAGCGAGTAGTATGGCACTGAACAGAACTTTAAGTGGATGCTTGATAGCGACCGAGAGCGTTTGATAGTAGAGCTTGGTAATACCAGTAGCCTTATCAAACTCGCCATTATGAAGATCAATCATCTCTTGCTGGCTTTTAGGATTAACCACTTGTGGCTTACCAATAATCCCACCAATAACCGGAACAAAAAGCAGCGCCATCATCAACGAAGCGGTAAGCGTTGCGATCAATGTTAGCGGCAGATACTTCATGAACTCGCCGGTAATATCCGGCCAGAACAATAGCGGAGCAAACGCAGCAAGGGTCGTTGCCGTCGAAGCGGTGATAGGCCACGCCATTCGTTTTGCCGCGTCCCGATATGCTTCTTTACGTGGCGTACCCTCTTGCATCCGCCTATCAGCAAATTCGGTCACCACGATAGCGCCATCCACCAGCATACCTACGGCCATGATCAGCGCGAATAGCACCACAATGTTGACTGTTAAGCCAAACACCGAAAGCACTAATAAGCCGGTAAGGAATGAGCCAGGAATAGAGATCCCCACCAAGAGAGCGGTTCGCACACCAAGTATCGCGATGATAACAATGACGACAAGAATGATGGCAGAGAGAATGTTGTTTTGCAGATCGTTGAGCATCAGTTTGACGTCATCAGACTGATCCCACGTATATTTGACCTGCAAGTTGTTTGGCCAATCCGCTCGCTTTTGCGCTTCAGTCAGAACCTGTTTAACGAGTTCCACCGTTTCAATAATGTTCTCGCCAGCACGCTTTTTCACATTCAATACGACAGCAGGGTCACCATCCAAACGAGCAAAACTTTCAGGATCACGGAAGGCCCGGCGCACGGTCGCCACATCGCCAAAAGTAATCACTTCTTTGCCGTTCACCTTAATCGGTAACTCTAATACATCTTTGAGAGAATCAAATACGGAAGGAACTTTGACTGAAAAACGGCCATAGCCAGTATCCACGAAACCCGCTGCCACAACTCGGTTATTGAGAGCAATCAAGTTGTAGATGTCTGCTTGATCCAGACCATAGCTTTCCATCAACAGCGGATCGACGATGATCTCAACAATGTCTTCACGATCACCGGCAATATCAACTTCAAGCACCTGACGGTAGCTTTCTAGCTTGTCACGCAGTGCACGAGCAATTTGTACTGTTGTGCGCTCAGGGACGGTGCCATACAGAACCAAAGTAAGGACAGGCTCTTCTGATGCGAACGTCACCTCATTAACTGTTGGCTCATCACTGTCTTCAGGCAATTTAGGTTTGGCTAGATCGACGGCGTCACGCACATCCGCCATCGCTTCCGCCAGATCAACACCGACACTAAATTCAAGCGTAACCGAGGCATGGCCTTCTGAAGCAACCGCGGTCATTTCTTTTACGCCTTCAATCGAACGCAGCTCTTGCTCTATTGGGCGAACTAATAAGCGCTCCGCATCAGTTGGCGAAATGCCTTGGTGACCTACCGAAACATAGATAATAGGGATGGTGATGTCTGGACTCGATTCTTTAGGAATCGTAATGTAGGTGATCACACCAGCAATCAAAATCATCACCAACAAGGTGAGCATCGTACGTGCACGCGATAACGCAGCATCAATCAAAGCAAACATATTGCCTCCTTATTGCTGGTTCGCAGCTTCAATGGCGTCATCCACTTTGGTCGCCATCACTAAATCACCATCACGAGCAAAGCCCTGCCCGAGTACGATGATGTCCACTTGGTCGCCCAGTCCTGAGAGCCAAACGCCATCTTTTTCGGCTTTCACAAGTTGAATAGGAACAAAGTGGACATGCTGATCACGCAGTGTTTTGATGCCAAGGTTGCCTTCTTCATCGAGCGCGAGCATTGCAGCGGTTACTTTCACTGCCATCACTTCACTTAGCGACAATACCACCTCAGCGCTAACACCCGCAGGCATTGCACTTTCATCGTTACTGATTTCAATCTCAATCGGGAAAGTGTTGGTCGAAGTAGAAGATACGCGCCCGATATAACGGATAACACCTTGATGGTGGGTGTTATCAATGGTTCTGACATCAGCTTGCTGGCCTTGTTTTAAATATTGGATATGACGCTCACTCACATCCGCTTCAATGACTAACTTCTCTAAGTCAATAACGGTCGCAATAGGATCGCCAACACCAACAAAATCCCCCACTTCAACGAATCGATGGTCAAGAATGCCGTCAAAAGGCGCTCTGACTTTGGTGTTTTTAAGTGCGGTTTCAACATTACTCAGGTTTGCGCGAGCATCAACCAATGCAGCTTGTGCAGTGGCAAAGGCAACTTCACCTTGCAAACCTCGGTTTTTCAAAGATTCTGCCGCTTTAAATTCTTTCTCTTTGACACGCAACATCGCTTTAGCGCGCTTAAGTTGAATATCGAGATCGCGCTCGTCGATGTTGGCAATCACCTGCCCTTGTTTAACACGTTGCCCTTTCTGAACGTCCAAGCGAATGATCTTACCCGCAACTTCTGCCCCTAAACGAGCTTGTCTATTTGACGCAGTTCGTCCATATAACTCTATGGTTTTACTGGTTGGCTGGGCGGTAAAAGAGTTGAACATCACCTTAGCAACAGGCGTGTCATCAGATTGAGGGGAGGATGATAAGCTCGCTTCGTCTTGCGCCTTAAGTTGGCCTATTGCAAGCCATGCAGCAAGTACGAGAATCAGTGTTAAAGAAACTAGCCATGGACGTTCGACAAGGCGTCGTCCGAGAGAAACTTCAGACATACAAAGTCCTTTTTATTTTTAGCTCACAGCCCTCTGTGGAACTGGAGTGCGTTTACGTGACTCCCTGCTACGTAAAACTCAGGCAGCCAATTGGCTGCCTGTTGTCGTGTTAATTAAACACTGAATGATGCACCACAACCACAAGTTGTCGTCGCATTTGGGTTATTAACGAAGAAGCGTGCTCCTTCTAAACCTTCCGTGTAATCAACCACGCCACCGATTAGGTATTGCAGGCTCATTGGGTCTACAACCAGTGTTACGCCACTGTTTACGATGGTTGTGTCGCCTTCATTTACGCTCTCATCAAATGTAAAGCCGTATTGGAAACCACTACAGCCACCACCAGTAATGTATACGCGCAATTTCAATGCTGGATTTTCTTCTTCTGCAATCAGCGCCTTAACGCGTGATGCTGCTGCATCAGAAAAAGACAATGGTACGTTTACTTCGCTCACGAAGACCTCTCTCACTCGTGTAATGCGTCAAGCCTGAAGCGAGACGTCAAATTTTTGCTAATTAGAGCGATTATCCAATACCTGACAAACTCGTTCAAGTATTCACCGCTGATTCTTTAGAACAGATGCTGATATGTAAGTTTACATCGCCCGTGCCCACATAAATTACCCAAAACGTTTCTAACTTGAGATTAGCTAGGTACAATGCGCTCCACTTGGTCCGAGCAATCAAAAGAGGATAACCCCATGACCAAATCATCAGAGCTATATCAAAAGGCTCAGCAAACCATTCCTGGCGGTGTGAACTCACCAGTTCGTGCATTCAACGGCGTTGGCGGTTCTCCGCTATTTATCGAACGAGCAGACGGTGCACTGATTTTTGATGCCGATGGTAAAGCGTACATTGATTACGTTGGCTCTTGGGGTCCAATGATTCTAGGTCATAACCACGCGGTTATCCGTGAAGCTGTTATCGATGCTGCACAACGTGGCCTGAGTTTTGGTGCGCCAACTGAAATGGAAATTGCCATGGCTGAGCTAGTGTCTGAGCTAGTGCCATCAATGGAACAAATCCGCATGGTGAGCTCTGGTACAGAAGCGACCATGAGTGCTATCCGTCTTGCTCGTGGCTTTACTGGCCGTGACAAAATCATGAAGTTTGAAGGCTGTTACCACGGTCACGCAGACAGCTTGCTAGTAAAAGCTGGCTCTGGTGCACTAACTCTTGGCCAACCAAGCTCTCCTGGCGTTCCTGCTGACTTTGCTAAGCACACACTAACCGCAACATTCAACGATCTAGATTCAGTACGTGAGTTGTTCGCAGCAAACAAAGGCGAGATCGCATGTATCATCGTTGAACCAGTAGCGGGCAACATGAACTGTATCCCACCAGTAGAAGGTTTCCACGAAGGTCTACGTGAAATCTGTGACCAAGAAGGTGCACTACTGATTTTTGATGAAGTAATGACAGGCTTCCGCGTAGCACTAGGCGGCGCACAAGCACACTACAACATCAAGCCTGATCTAACGACGCTAGGTAAAGTAATCGGTGGCGGTATGCCAGTAGGTGCTTTCGGTGGTCGTAAAGAAGTCATGCAATACGTTGCGCCAACAGGTCCAGTTTACCAAGCTGGCACACTTTCAGGTAACCCAGTAGCAATGGCTGCGGGCTTTGCATGTTTGAACCTACTAAAAGAAGAAGGCAACGAGAAACGTCTTGCAGCAAAAACCAAACAACTTGCTGAAGGCTTCAAAGTACTGGCAGAAAAGCACGGTATCCCAATGGTAGTAAACCAAGTGGGCGGCATGTTTGGTTTCTTCTTCACTGACCAAGAAACCGTAACGTGCTACGAAGACGTGACGAAGTGCGATGTCGAGCGCTTCAAGCGTTTCTTCCACCTAATGCTAAAACACGGTGTATACCTTGCACCATCAGCATTCGAAGCAAGCTTTACCTCTCTTGCTCACGGTTCAAAAGAAATCGATGCAACACTAGAAGCTGCTGATCGCTGTTTCGCAATTCTGGCTGAAGAAGCAAAATAAGCGCTCTCTACCAGAACAGCAATCTCAAAAAAGGACCTTCAAGGTCCTTTTTTATTATCTGGATTAGGCTTGCCAATTCACAATCACGAGGATAGCTAACACGCCAAGAACAATACCAAACCACGGTATACGTTTGGCTTTCTTTTCACTTTTGCACTTCTTATCGCCGCTACAACAACCCATTTTTCTATCTCTTGATTGATAACCGTCTGATTTGTGGTCATTATAACAAGGTCAATTGCCCCTTCCCAATTCAGCTATGTCATAAGCTTGAAAGAATCGTAGGTGCAAAGTAATAAAGATTTTGCGCTGTGGTATAAGGCGTAAAACATAAATCATCCGTAAGTTGGATTAATCACATGCCGAATAATGTAAAAATCACGTCGAGTCATCGAGTGCTAGTTGTTGCGCTGCTCGCCGCTGCTTTTGCCTGCTATTTATTGGTCGAGCCTTACATCAACTCGATCGTAATGGCGTTTATTATTTCTCTACTCATGTTCCCAATACATGAGTGGTTTGAACGAAAACTGCCAAACCACAAAAACTTGGTTTCACTGCTCTCTTGTGTGGTTCTCACCTTTATTATTGTGATTCCATTATTGTTTGTATTTGCTGCTATCGTGCAGCAAGGGTCGGTATTTTCGCAAAACACCTACAAGTGGGTAAGCAATGGTGGTATCCAAGATATCTTCCAACACCCTTGGGTTGTCAAAGGGTTAGCACTGGTTAATGAGTACTTACCTTTCGACAAAATCGAACCACAAGCCATCGCTGAGAAAATTGGCCAATTCGCCACATCATTTGGCTCAAACCTTGTTGCTATCAGTGCCAAAATCCTAGGGGATGCAACCAACTTCCTGATGGACTTCTTCCTGATGTTGTTCGTGTTGTTCTTCCTATTGCGTGACCACGACAAGATCATCTCAGCGATGCGCCATATTCTGCCGCTCTCTCGCAGCCAAGAAGATAAGATCCTGACCGAGATTGAACAGGTCTCGAAATCAGCTGTAATGGGGTCATTCTTAACCGCGATTGCTCAAGGCTTTGCTGGTGGTATCGGTATGTGGCTTGCAGGTTTCCCTGGCTTGTTCTGGGGCACTATGATGGGCTTTGCGTCATTTATCCCTGTAGTTGGCACGGCGCTAATTTGGATTCCAGCTGCCGCTTACTTGTTCCTAACTGGCGACACAACTTGGGCTATATTCCTAACAGTGTGGAGTGTTCTCGTAGTTGGCTCAATCGATAACCTGCTGCGCCCATTGCTGATGCAAGGTAGTGCAGGCATGAATACGCTCATGATCTTCTTCTCGCTGTTAGGTGGTCTGCATCTATTTGGTTTGATTGGTCTTATTTACGGCCCACTGATCTTTGCCGTGACAATGGTGCTATTCAATATCTACGAAGAGGAGTTTAAAGACTTCCTCAATCAACAAGACAATAGCTAACGACCGCTTATTCACTTCAAGCTTGGGCCAGATTATGCGAAAATCTGGCCCTAATTATTTCTGATGAACCAAATTTATGTCTGCTTATATCGCTCCTAGCCAAATAGCTCAGCGCCAACTTGAATACTTCAACGGCAAACACGTTTTAGTTGCTGGAGAAGTTGAAGACCTGTTCCCTCTTGAGTTAGTAGCTCATTGTGAGTCTGTTGAAGTATTTACTTCTAACTACAGCTACTACCGTCAAATTCGCACATCGGACAAAGTGAAGAGTCACTTTGGTTCAGAGTTTGATATTGAGACTCAAGCAGACATGGTGCTTTTATACTGGCCAAAAGCCAAGGCGGAAGCAGAATACTTACTGGCAATGTTGATGGCTAAGTTAGGCATCAATACAGAAATCGTCGTCGTTGGTGAGAACCGCTCAGGCATCAAGAGCATTGAGAAGATGTTCAAAGAATACGGCCCGGTTAAAAAATACGACTCTGCTCGTCGCTGTTCATTTTACTGGGGCACTTGCCTTAACCAACCAAAACCGTTCAATCAAGCCGACTGGTTTAAATCTTACGAAATTACACTCGGTGAACAATCTCTTACCGTTAAGAGTCTACCTGGTGTATTTAGCCATGGTGAGTTTGACCTAGGCAGTCGTCTTCTGCTTGAAACCTTACCTAAGCTTTCAGGCAAGGTACTCGACTTTGGCTGTGGTGCTGGTGTGCTGGGTGCATTTATGGCTAAAGCAAACCCAGAGATCGCGATTGAGATGTGTGATATTAACGCTTATGCCATTACCTCTAGCCAAGCAACACTCGAGGCGAATGGGTTATCAGGTCGTGTTTTTGCCTCAGATATCTACTCAGACACGGCTAAAGATTACCGTTTTATTGTCAGTAACCCACCATTCCACAGTGGCTTAGACACCAACTACAACGCAGCAGAAACTCTGTTAGGTCAAGCACCAAAGTACATGACGGCCAACGGTGAAATGATCATTGTAGCGAACAGTTTCTTGCAGTATCCGCCAATTATTGAAAAAGCCTTCAATAATTGCGAGACGTTAAATAAGACCAACAAATTCTCTATCTACTACGCGAAAAAATCCTAACCCTTGGTTGCGCAGGTGAAATCCTGTGCAACTCTTTGCCAAAAACCGCCCAACTCAACGAAAAACTGCGTCGCTCCCCACGCTTTGCAATCAACTTTCTTGTCAAAGAAAAAAAACTCGTTAATTTTGTTAATTCTATCGCATTTAACTTCTTGTCCGTTTTAACGAGAACCTCGGTAAGCCCCAGTAAATTGGTCGCTGCCCTTTAATGAGTTGTAATCTTATCCATGTTTAAATTCTACAAAAAGCAGAAATTTAAGCGCCTGCAAAGCACGCTAATGACCGCGTTTTTGGTTCTTAGTATTACGCCACTGACGATCACTGCTATTTTCTTCCTCCAATCCCACAGTAAAGATTTGGAAGAACAGAGCACATCCCACTTGCTCTCAGTCCGTGATACCAAACAACAACAGATCATCGACTACTTTGCAGCTCAAGAAACCGAAGTTATGGGCTTTGTTCGCTCAGAATTGGCTTATGCCAGTGGCGGACGCTTCTACGGTTTGGTCAATGCCTTTAGCCGATTAGGCCACGACATCGACGAAGCAAGAGAGAATGCACAGCAACGCTATATCAAAGGCAGCGGCGATCAAATCAAAACGTCGATTTTACCGGAATCTTCCAACTACGTTGGCAGTGAGCGTTATCGTCTTCTGCATAAACGTTATCACTGGGCTTACCTAGAGCTATTAAAGCGCTCTGATTTCAACGATATTTTATTAGTTGATATCGACGGTAACGTTACTTATTCGATCAATAAAGATGATAACTTCGGCACCAACCTTCTCAGCGGCCGTTACAAAGACACCGCTTTGGGAAAAACATTTAAACGCCTTTCCGAGGATGTAAGCGCGCGCCGAAAAGTCAATGAAGATTACACGCCTGTCGTGGTATCCGACTTTGACATTGAAAACGGTAAGCAAGTCGCTTGGTTAGGTGCGCCTATTGTTCAGCAAGGCTATCTGCACAGCTATGCAATGTTCCGCCTGCCGAACAATGGCATCACAAAGCTGATTGCAGAAATCAATCGTGACTCTTCAATTGATACTTTATTAGTTGGCAGTGACCACAAACCTCGTACCATCAACACCAAGCAAGAGGACATCCAAAACAGTTTAGAGATCGTCGACAAAGCTTTAGCTGGCGAAACGGAAGTGGGCACTTACAGCAACCGTTTAGGCGAAGAGATGATTGCGGCATTTGCACCTATTGAGACTCGCGGTCTCACTTGGGCTCTCGTTGTACAGCTTCCTGAGAAAGAGGCCTTTACACGTGTCCATCAGCTCGAGAAACTGTTTGTCATTGCGATGCTAATAGCGATCATCTTGGTTGTGATTGCTTCACATTACTTATCTAATTTCATCACATCTCCGCTGCTTAAGCTGACTTGGGCAGCAGAGAAAGTATCTGCCGGCGATCTGGACGAAACCACTTTTAATACCGAGCGTAAAGATGAAATCGGTCGACTCGCAATCAGCTTTGAGCGTATGCAGCGTTCAATTCGTGAAAAGATCCAAACCATCAAGCAACAAAACGAAGAGCTAGAGAGCAACATCAAACTGATCCAAAAGCAAAACGAAGAATTGCAGTTGGCAGATAAGCTGAAAGATGAATTCCTAGCGACAACCTCTCACGAGTTACGCACACCATTGCACGGTATGGTTGGCATTGCAGAGACACTGGTGTCTGGTGCAAATGGCGCGATACCTGCGAGCCAGAAGTACCAATTGGACATCATCATCAAGAGTGGTCAGCGCCTAGCAAACCTCGTTGATGATCTATTGGATTACCACAAGATGCGCTACGGCAGCATGGATATCCAAAAGTCTGCAGTGAGCCTAGCCAGTGCAACACGCTTGGTGCTGGAGCTTTCTGGTCACCTATTGGGTAACAAAACCATCCGCATCATTAATCAAGTGCCAGCGGATCTGAAAGCAGTCTCAGCAGATCCTCAGCGTTTGGAACAAGTGCTGTATAACTTGATTGGCAACGCTATTAAGTACACTTCAGAAGGCAAAATCGTTATCTCAGCGACCGTTGTAGACGATCAAGTCCGAGTACAAGTGGTCGATACTGGTCAGGGTATTCCAGCTGAACACCTAGAGCATATCTTCGAACCTCTTATCCAAGCAGGTCAAGATGCTAGTCGCTACCGTCAAGGTGCAGGTCTAGGTCTATCAATCAGCCGTCAACTTATCGAGTTGATGGGCGGTTCATTGTATGTCAGCAGCCAACCTATGGTCGGAACGACATTCAGCTTCACCTTGCCACTCGCTAGTGAAGAAGAAATCAAAGCGACTGAAAGCCTTGCCGCTCGCGGGCATTTCCAAATTCCAGAAGCGAACTTTGACAACAATGACGACTTGTCTCTACCTGAAAACCCAGATGGTCCATTGCTGTACGTTGCTGATGATGAGCCCGTCAACCTGCGCGTTCTTGAAAGCTTCTTAAGACTTGAAGGCTACCGAGTTCGTACCATTTCAGACGGCCCTGAGACACTCGCTTTAATTGAACAAGAGAAGCCTGAGTTGCTGCTACTGGATATTATGATGCCAGGCATGAGTGGCTATCAGGTTTGTAGTGAACTGCGTGAAACTTACGATCATGCAGAGCTGCCAATCATTATGCTCACAGCGCTAAGCCAAACCGAAGACCGCGTTAGGGGCTTTGAAGCGGGAGCGAACGATTACCTAACCAAACCATTTAATAAGCAAGAGCTCGCGGCACGTATTCAGGCCCACTTGACGGCAAGTCAGGCTGAAATGCGCCACATCGAGAACAAGTTACTGGAATCGGAGCTACGCCAGCGTGCTAAAGTCGAAGCCAGTCTGCTCGAGACACAAGGTAGACTGCTAGAACAGCTAGAATCGGCACCTGAGGCGATTATTTGCCTTCGTGAAGATCAACGTATTCGCTTTGCTAACGAAGCAGCATGTAAGCTATTTAAACGTAGCCTAGAACAGCTAAAACGTTCTTCCGCTGATGAGCTAATTGCACCTAAGTTCCTTACGGTTAAGCAGCCGCACTACTGTGGCAAGATTGATATCTACATCGAAGATATTCGTCAAAACATTGAAGCAGACATCCTCAAGCTGCCTGAAGGCTCTGGTTTAGATGTCATGTATATCTTCAATGTAGGAGGCGGAGCGAATGCAGCTCGTATCCATAACCTAGAGACGGCAGTTGAAGTACTTTCAAGTTACGCATTTGATGGTGATAAAGACCAGCTGCAGAAGCTGAAAGAACTTGGCGGTGAGTTTACTCGCCTTGCTGATAAAGCATTGGGTAACAAGAAGGACAAACAAGAGCTGATGCGCGAAGTATTAGTCGATACGATGACTCATGCATTGGAATATTGGGAATCGGTGACTGGAGAAACCAAGTTTGCCTTTGCTGAACAAAGTGGTTTATGGCGCGTCTACCTCGACCGCAGTACATTGCAAACACGTACGCTAGATAAATACATGCGTATTGAGACTTTGCCTAAGACACCGCGCTGGAGGACAGTACTAAGCTCAATTGAGTTCATTCTGGAGCACTGTAAAGAACAAAGCCCAGAACGCGCTTACATAGAGGCACAGCGCGATAAGATGCAAAGACTCCTTACGAGCTAACGCAAATCACCAAATACCAGCCCCGCGACTTAGCCTGTCTCTTGATCACA
>NZ_JAHGAH010000649.1:0-1089 GCF_030248475.1 Vibrio sp. D173a | reverse complement strand
TTCATGCCAACTTACGAATCGTCTGAAGAGGTGGCGAAATCTATCGTAGCTGTAGCAAACGGTGCAGGTACTAAGACAACAGCGATTCTAACTGACATGAACCAAGTTCTGGCTTCTTCTGCAGGTAATGCAGTAGAGGTACGTGAAGCGGTTCAATTCCTGACGGGTGAATACCGTAACCCTCGTCTTCTAGAGATCACGTTAGCTTCATGTGCTGAGATGCTCGTGCTTGGTAACCTTGCGAAAGACTCTGAAGAGGCTCGTGAGAAGCTAATGGCTGTGCTGGACAACGGTAAAGCAGCAGAGTGCTTCGGCAAGATGGTTGCAGGCCTGGGCGGTCCAGCTGACTTCGTAGAAAACTACGACAACTACCTAGAGAAAGCGGAAATCATCAAGCCAGTATACGCACTTGAAAGTGGCGTTGTATCAGCAATGGATACGCGCGCAATCGGTATGGCTGTTGTTGGCATGGGTGGCGGTCGCCGCGTTGCAACTGACAGCATCGACTACGCAGTCGGCTTCGATAACTTCATCCGTCTAGGTGAAGTGGCAAGCGAAGACAAGCCTCTTGCAGTTATTCACGCACGCAACGAACAGCAATGGCAAGAAGCGGCAACAGCCCTTCAAAATGCGATTACTGTTGGTGGCGAATACACAGCAACGCCGGACGTTTACCGTCAAATTCGTTCAGAAGACGTTTAATTAAAAAATTACACAAAGCCTGCTCACACCAAAATTATTCGATAATGAGCGGGCTAAAGGAAATAGCAATGAAAAGAGCATTTATTTTAGTCTTAGACTCATTTGGTATTGGCGCAACGGCTGATGCTGAGAAATTTGGTGATGTAGGTTCAGATACTATGGGTCACATCGCTGATCAGTGTGATAAGGGCTTAGCGGATAACGCTGACCGTCAAGGTCCACTGACTCTACCAAACCTATCTAAACTGGGTCTTGCGATGGCTCATAAAGAGTCAACAGGTCGTTTTGCTCCTGGTATGGATGCAGACGCTGAAGTCATCGGTGCTTACGGCCACGCAGCTGAGCTGTCTTCTGGTAAAGATACACCGTCAGGTCACTGGGAAATTG
>NZ_JAHGAH010000648.1:0-644 GCF_030248475.1 Vibrio sp. D173a | reverse complement strand
TCGATAGATTGGTCTATTGAGCAATCATAACTGAGAAGTGAACTGCGCAAAATCAGTCAGGTATAGCTTACCTTAATAAAGGGGAAACAAACAAAGCCATGCCAAACAAAGCCAACGTTAGCCCTGCACCACGTTCGATAATGTAAATATAACGGCTAAGCGACTGATGAACGCGCGGCTGACTGATGGTCGCTGCAATAAGCAGATCCCAAAATAAAACCGCAAAGAACATCCAAATCCCACAAGAGACCTGTTGAATCAGCGTTACCTCACTACCTAAAATGACCGTCAATAAGCTCATATAAAACAGAGCGTTCTTAGGATTAAGTAGCGCTGAGTTTAACCCCATTACAAGCTGCTTCAGAGGTGATGGTATGGCCTGCTCGTCAGATGAAAGCTCTGTTTCACCCTTTTTGCTTCTTAGTAGAACTGTTCCTAACCACAATAGATAGATCGCCCCTAAGATTTCGAACACCGTATAAATCAATTCGTTATCACGGATGCTTGTCCAGCCAAAAATAGCCACACCAATATAGATCGCGTTACCGAGTGCAACGCCAAGGCAAATAAACCGGCTGCCCTTTAATTTGTGTCGAATCGAATGAGCAACTATTAAGAAAAACTCTTGCCCCGGGCTTAATAAA
>NZ_JAHGAH010000647.1:0-551 GCF_030248475.1 Vibrio sp. D173a | reverse complement strand
TAAGGTCTGAATTACTTCAGCATACCTTCGTTTGCGTTCTCACGAACGTGCTTAAGAATTGCTTTAACACCGCGTGCGCTTGAAGCAACAACGTTACCAGACTTCATGTAGTCAGTACCGCCAGCGAAATCAGTCAGGATTGCGCCTGCTTCACGTGCGATTAGATCACCTGCAGCCATATCCCATGGTTTTAGGTCTAGCTCTAGGTAGCCGTCAACACGGCCAGCTGCTAGGTAACATAGGTCTAGTGCTGGAGAACCAGTACGACGGAAGTCAGAACAATCAACAAATAGACCAGAGATGATCTTCATGAAAGATTCAGAGTGTTGCTTAGCTTTGAATGGGAAGCCTGCAGCTAGGATAGAACCTTGTAGGTCTTTCAGCTGAGTTACACGCATACGAGCGTTGTTTAGTTGAGCACCAGCGCCACGTTGAGCTGTGAATAGCTCGTTTAGCATTGGGTCGTAAACACACGCAACTTCAGTACGGCCGTTCATGCGAACAGCGATAGATACTGCGAAGTGTGGGAAGCCTTTAACGAAGTTGTTCGT
>NZ_JAHGAH010000646.1:0-692 GCF_030248475.1 Vibrio sp. D173a | reverse complement strand
CCAGTTCCCGACCCAAATACCGTCCCACTTAAATCGCCAGAAGATTTTACTTTGATTGGTAAAACCAAGCTCAGTCGAAAAGATACTGGGAAAAATAATGGCACGGCGATATTTACTCAAGATTTCAAATTACCTGACATGTTGACTGCTATGGTGCTTCATGCGCCTAAATTCGGCGCGACACTGAAGTCGGTCGATTCTAAAAGCGCGAAAGCTTCTCCCGGTGTTGTTGACGTCATTACCATTCCAACCGGGGTTGCCGTATTAGCCACTGATTATTGGAGCGCAAAAAAGGGGCGAGACCTACTCGTTGCATCTTGGGATGAGAGCAAAGCCTTCAAAAAAAGCTCCGCTCGGATAATGGAAGAGTACATTGAGCTTTCAAAGAAACCGGGACTGCCGGCTAGAATTGATGGTGATGCTGTTAAAGCTCTCGAGTCGTCAGATGTTGTGATCGATAACACCTATGAGTTTCCTTTCTTGGCGCATGCAACCATGGAGCCAATGAACTGTGTCGCACAAGTTTCTGATGATGCTTGTACTGTTTGGAATGGCGAACAACTTCAGACAGTCGACCAGATGAACATCGCAAACTTACTGGGTATTAAGCCGGAGCAAGTCACGATAAACATGCTTTTGGCTGGTGGTAGCTTTGGGCGCAGAGCCAACCCAAGATCGGATTACTTATTAGA
>NZ_JAHGAH010000645.1:0-1004 GCF_030248475.1 Vibrio sp. D173a | reverse complement strand
TATCAACATCGAGCTAGAAGACGAAGAGTAATCTCTTTCTCTCTCGACCAAGGTTGAGAGAGATATAAAGGCCGATCGAACTTGCAGGCAGGTTAACTTTGATCTTACCTGATATGTGGGAAGGGTCATCTGTGAGTTGGCTAATGACGTTTTGAATCGAGCTTACCGAGGGAGATAGGCTGGCGTATAGTTGTTCTCCTGCAGGAGTCAGGCTTAAAGAGTGAGAAGAGCGCAGAAAAAGTTTGGTTTGCCACTCTTGCTCTAATTTACCAATGGCTTTACTGACTGCAGGTGCTGATATGCCGAGCTCTCGTGCTGCTTTAGCAAAGCTTCCAAGTTTGGCGACTTGAATGAAAACCGGCAGCTGTGTAGGAATCGATTTCATTAACTTTTGGTTATTTATAAAGTAATTAATGTCAGGCTACAGGTTATGACAAACCTCGTCAATAATGGACCTAGTTATGCAACGGAGTCCGCTTAAACTTTCTCATAGCGGGCTCTCTAATTCATCAGTTATTGATAGGGCTCGTCATCGCTATGTTAAAACAACTTACCACACTTATTTTTAGTTTTCTGATCGCAGTATCAGCCGCTCACGCCAACAGTGATCTCAATTCACTTAGCACGACATACGATGCAAAAGCACGTTATGAGATGAGCGAAAATGATGTTAAAAGTTTTGTTTATCAGTGGTTTGCTGCATTTGACCCTCCGCGAGAGTCTGGTTACTTCGTTAATCGCATCGCACAGCCAGTTAACATGCAATACCCGGGGACGCCCATCAATTCTGTAGAAGGATTCTTAGCTTGGTATCAAGGTGTGACAGATAGCATCATTTGGAATAGCCACGACATCGTTAGCATGGATGTGCAAGGCAACCAGGTATCTGGTTGGACGGTTTCTTATGACGTTCGTTGGCAAGCAACATCAAAAACTAAAGAGAAGTTCGACATGATGGTTCATCAAGAGCTTGAAGTTATCCGTGTTGGCGACGCTTTAAAACT
>NZ_JAHGAH010000644.1:0-988 GCF_030248475.1 Vibrio sp. D173a | reverse complement strand
CGACTCTCTTAACTGTTATGCGATGAAAATGACGCGAGATGCAGAATACGATCTCAGTCATGAGGTTGAGCACAGCCTGCTTGAACAGATGTCAGAAGGTGTCGCACAGCGATTGAGTGCCATGCCGGTACGCTTTGTCTATGAACATACCATGCCTGAAAACATGTTGAGTTTCTTATGCGACAAGCTAGGGATGTCCAACTACGACAGCTTAATCCCTGGTGGCCGCTACCATAACTTCAAAGATTTCATTGGCTTCCCTAACGTAGGCCGTG
This sequence comes from Vibrio sp. D173a, assembly GCF_030248475.1. NCBI lineage: Bacteria > Pseudomonadati > Pseudomonadota > Gammaproteobacteria > Vibrionales > Vibrionaceae > Vibrio > Vibrio sp. D173a. The sequence goes on along the minus strand of NZ_JAHGAH010000644.1, from coordinate 713 downwards.
AGTACTTGGAAAACAAGCCATTGCCACCAATGAAGTGTGCTGATTTTGATCACTTCGATAACGCCTTTGATGCCATCAAAGAGAAGGACATCTTACTCTATTACCCGTATCACACCTTCGATCATATCTCTGAGCTGGTACGTCAGGCCTCTTTTGATCCGAAAGTATTGAGCATTAAGATCAATATCTATCGAGTGGCGAAAAACTCAAAACTGATGAACTCCATCATTGATGCGGTACACAACGGAAAAAACGTCACGGTTGTGGTAGAGCTGCAAGCACGATTCGATGAAGAGGCAAACATTGAGTGGGCAAAGGTCCTGACTGAGGCTGGCGTGCACGTTATCTTTGGCGCTCCAGGCCTGAAAATCCACTCTAAGCTGCTATTGATTAGCCGTCGTGAGGGCGAAGAGATCAATCGCTACGCACACATTGGTACGGGTAACTTCCATGAGAAAACCGCTCGTATCTATACCGATTTCTCGCTACTAACCGCTGATCCCGACCTCACTAACGAGGTGAGGAATGTATTTGGTTATATTGAAAATCCTTACCGCCCAGTACGCTTTGATCGCCTCATTGTGTCACCGCGCAACTCGCGCAAAAAGCTCTATCGATTAATTGATGGTGAGATTGCGAATGCAAAAGCAGGCAAACAAGCTCAAATCACACTCAAGGTGAATAACCTTGTCGATAAAGGACTGATCAACAAA
>NZ_JAHGAH010000643.1:0-742 GCF_030248475.1 Vibrio sp. D173a | reverse complement strand
TATTACGTGAAGATGACGATGCTGAGCTTGCGAAGCGTGCCAGCGAATAACTGATGGTCATACCGCTTAAACTAAGCGGTAGTCTTAAATTAGTGATAGAATGCCGACAGTGATTGTCGGCATTTTTGTATCCGGCAGATAAATTCAACCAGTGAGAGTTTTTGTGAACTATCAAATCATTACCCAATTGAAAGACCTTGAACGTGTATGTCAGCAAGCCCGTGAAGCCGATGTTGTTATGCTTGATACGGAGTTCGTTCGAACCCGAACGTATTACCCGCAATTAGGTTTGATTCAGTTATTTGATGGTGAAACCCTGTCTTTGATTGACCCGATCGCACTGGACGAGATGACGCCATTTGTATCGCTACTTAAAGATGCTTCGGTACTGAAAGTGCTGCATGCATGTGGCGAAGACTTAGAAGTGTTCCAAAACGAGTTTGGCTGCACACCAACGCCAATGGTAGATACTCAGATCATGGCCGCATTCTTAGGTCATGGCTTGTCAACGGGCTTTGCCGCTCTGGTATCAGAGTTTGTCGGTATCGACCTTGATAAGAGCGAATCACGCACCGATTGGCTAGCTCGTCCACTGTCACAAAAGCAGCTTGACTACGCAGCGGCGGATGTTTACTACCTAATGCCAATGTACAACAAGTTACTTGAGAAAGTGATGGAAGCCGGCTGGTGGGATGCCGCTCAACAAGAGTCTGATCTGCAAGTGAGCAAGCGTATTCGCTCT
>NZ_JAHGAH010000642.1:0-988 GCF_030248475.1 Vibrio sp. D173a | reverse complement strand
CGTAGCTAACGCCCGGATTTAAGCGAAGGCCAATCGACGCCTTGCCTTCAACAATATGTCGATAAGCCGCAAGTTGGCTTTGTGAGTTAAAGATCATTTTGTCACAAATGTCCGACACTTGACGGACGTCATCTTCGCTGTAGCCAACACTGTATGCATGAGTTTCACCGCCAAAGGTTTCATGACCTAATTTTACTTCAAACGGGCCAGAGCTTGTCGTGCCATCTAAATAAGGTTTGATGATGTCAAATACACCCCAAGTAGAGAAACACTTCAATGCCAATACCAACTTAACGCCAGAGATCTCTTTAAGCTGATTTGCTTTCTCTAGATTGGCGATCAACTTATCTTCGCTGATCATGAAGTATGGGGTTTTTAGTTCTTCTTTCTTAAACGTCATTTTTGTAAACACTCAAGCCGCATCCATAGGTGGAAGGGTAAATTAAACAAGTTTGGTGTGATTTATTTTGATTTTGTCCTGTTCGAACGCAGTGAGTTACAAAATCAAAATAAATGATACCAAAGCTTCAAGGCTATCATCATCGAAAAGGGAACAATCCATGTCCCCTTTTAGTTAGCAATCAAAACAAGAAATCAGTTCTTATTTTTTCAGCTCATGAATCACAGGAAGACTTTGGCCTGCTTCAAGCTCTTGAAGATGCCAATCTAGACCGATACCCGGCATAGTTTCTAGGAACGGGTCTGGGTTTAGCTGTTCCATGTTGAACACGCCTTTATCTGCCCACTCACCACGGAAGAACTGAAGTGCAGCTGTGATTGCAGGAACACCCGTAGTGTAAGAGATCGCTTGGTGCTCTACGTCTTCGTATGCCACTTCATGGTCAGCGTTGTTGTAGATGAATACGCTGCGCTCTTTACCGTCTTTCTTCCCTTGTACCCAAGTACCGATTCACGTTAGACCCGTGTAGCCCGGTGCTAGTGATGTTGGATCAGGCAGTAGTGCTTTAAGTACGTGTAGAGGCTGAAC
>NZ_JAHGAH010000641.1:0-1072 GCF_030248475.1 Vibrio sp. D173a | reverse complement strand
ACCTCGCTGTAAGCGGCGCTGCTCCCACTACTTCTGCAGCCATTGGGGAAACTAGCTTTAGTTTAGGAACAATTGCCGTTTCTTCTGCTGGAATTGATGTCACTATTACGAGTGGTGGTGGCACTGGTAGCTCTGTATCACTGTCACGAGTCGATGATAGCTGGTCGTGTTCAATTAGTACTGCTAGAAACATAACCTTAAATGGCTGCTCATAAGTGCTAACCAACCTTCCCACAGTTCTACGTCAGGCTAACCTACTTAGCCTGACTCAAGAACAAGTCGTAGTGGAACATCTGCAAGCTTCTGGCGGCTCTACCCCAGAGGCCTTGATTGCACTTGGATTCTTTACATCCAATACCCTTGCCGAGCATGCCTCTCACATCTTCGACTTACCAATCATCTCTTTAGCCGATTACGACTATGAGGCTCAGTGCGAGCAATTAGGGCTACGTGAGCTAATTACCAAGCACAACGCGATTCCTGTTGCCAAATCACCATCAAGCCTGACACTCGCATCGGCCGATCCTACCGACTTACAGGCCGAGGATGACTTCCGTTTTGCTACCGGGCTGCAAATTGAATTGGTATTGGCCAATCATCAAACACTCGAAAGTGCTATACGTCGCCTCTATGGTAAGGCTATCTCTAGCAGTGATGGTAACCGTAAAGAGATCACCCAAGATGAACTGGCTCACCTCGTTGAGATCTCCGATGACGAAGTCACCACCATTGAAGATCTTAGCCAAGATGACTCCCCGGTCAGTCGTTTCATCAATCAAATATTAGTTGATGCCGTGCGCAAAGGGGCTTCGGATATCCACTTTGAACCCTATGAAGAGTATTACCGAGTCAGACTGCGCTGTGATGGGATCTTAGTTGAAACTCAACAGCCCGCCGCTCATCTCAGCCGCCGCCTTTCAGCACGTCTAAAGATCCTCGCCAAGTTAGATATAGCAGAGCGTCGTTTACCTCAAGATGGTCGAATTAAGCTAAGACTCAACCAAGAAATCGCTATCGATATGCGCGTCTCAACCCTACCAACGTTATGGGGTGAAAAGATTGTTCTCAGGCT
>NZ_JAHGAH010000640.1:0-816 GCF_030248475.1 Vibrio sp. D173a | reverse complement strand
GATGGCTATGAACAGTACGAACAGCGTGTGTTAGCCGAACTCTCGTCTGAAAGCCTAGAAATGGATAGCAAAGTCTATAGTCGAATTCCAGAAAGGTAGTCCTCGGTAAGAGTACCCTTCCTTACTCGAACCTTTCGCAACTCACGCCTTTCGACTCTGAAACGCTTTTTAAGCCATGACTTCACTCAACAGCGAAAGTTGTTCAATAAAATATGGCTAGTAAACAAAAACGCCCTTGCATCAACAAGGGCGTTTTTCATATTTTTACTTTGCTTATCTGAGTAACGGCGACAAACATCTCGCCGTATTTAAAGCATTACTTCGTTGAATCAGCAGCGACTTTTGGTTGATCTACTTCAGTCAGTAGACCTTTAATTAGACTCACACAACCCAATAGAAGGATCAGTGTAAATGGCAGTGCCGCAATGATAGTGATTGATTGCAGTGCCTGAATTGACTCAGTGCCGCCAATCCAAAGCATAACCATCGCAATCGCACCTGAAATGATAGCCCAGATAACTTTTTGACGAACTGGCACTTCAAGCTTACCACCCGCTGTCATACCGTCGATAACGATAGAGCCAGAGTCAAGAGTCGTTACAAAGAATACAATGATCAGTGCAACAGCAATAACCGACAGAATGTTACCCATTGGGTAAGCATCCAGCATGTAGAATAGGCTTAGTGATACGTCTGCGATACCTTGATCGATACCCAGTTGACCCACTTTGTCGATGACCTGTTCGATCGCCACACCACCGAAAATAGACATCCAAGCGGTTGTCACAATCGTTGGGATGATAAGAACACACAACA
>NZ_JAHGAH010000064.1:0-33988 GCF_030248475.1 Vibrio sp. D173a | reverse complement strand
GATCAAGAGACAGGCGATGAACGCGGGCTTTGTTTTTATTTGAGAATGATTAGTCTAGCTCAACCAATTTCTTCTCGTATTCTTTGTGTTGCTCAAGCACTTCTTGCGCTGCACCACCAGTCAACTTACTTACAACAATGATCGCAATCGTTGAGAAGATGATGCCCGGTACGATTTCGTACACATCGAACCAACCGCCTGTTAGCTGTTTCCAAACCACGATAGTCACACCACCAATTAGGATACCTGCCAGTGCGCCGTTACGGTTCATACCGCTCCAGTAAAGGCTAAGCACAACTGCTGGACCAAACGCAGCACCAAAGCCTGCCCAAGCGTAAGATACAAGACCAAGAACAGAGCTGTCTGGCGTCATTGCTAGGAATAGCGCGATAAGAGAAATCACGATAACGCCTACACGACCAATCATGACCACTTCTTCAGACGTTGCATCTGGCTTAATCACTTGCTTGTAGAAGTCTTCTGCAAGAGCTGATGAAGATACTAGAAGCTGTGAATCTGCTGTACTCATTACCGCCGCTAGGATTGCCGCCAATAGGATACCTGCAATCACTGGGTGGAATACCGTGTTCACCAATAGCATGAAGATTTTCTCGCCATCATCAACCTGCATACCAGGGTGACCAGTTACCCACACTAGACCAACAAGACCAACTAGCATTGCACCCGCCATAGAAAGCGCAGTCCAACCCACAGCGATACGACGCGCTGTTGTTAGATCTTTGTTTGAACGAGAAGCTTTAAAACGCGCTAGGATGTGCGGTTGACCAAAGTAACCAAGACCCCATGCCACCAAAGAGATGATCGCGACAGCCGATAGAGGCTCACCTTTTACGTCATTCCATAGCGTTAATAGCTCTGGGTTGATGTTGTGCATATCCGTCGCTAGTTGACCTAGGCCACCATCCATAACGGCAACAGGCACGATCATCAGCGCCGCCGCCATCAATAGACCTTGTACCAAGTCCGTCCAAGATACCGCTAGGAAACCACCAAATAGCGTGTATGAAACCACACACACCGTACCAACGATAACGGCAATGCTGTAATCCAAGCCGAATACGGTCTCAAACAGTTTACCACCTGCTACCAAGCCTGAGCTGGTGTAGAAAAGGAAGAATAGAAGAATGAAGAACGCAGAGATTGTCTGAATCAGTTTCGACTTATCGTTGAAGCGACGCGACAGGAATTCAGGCAGCGTTAGTGCATCCGTTTGAATGCTGTACGTACGTAGGCGTTTTGCACTGATTAACCAGTTTAGCCATGTACCCACAAGCAGACCACCTGCTAGCCAGAACGCTTCAATACCTGCTGCATACGCATACCCCGGAAGACCAAGTAGCAACCAGCCACTCATGTCTGATGCGCCCGCAGAGAGTGCCGCTGGCCATGGACCAAGGCTACGACCACCTAGGAAGTAGTCAGATGAATTGGAAGTCCTCTTATACGCGTAAACGCCAATGGCAACCATAATTAGTAAGTACGCCACGAAAGTGGTCGTGATAGCAAAGCTATTTTCTATCATTTGATAGTCCTCGTTATAATTATTTCCTTCCTTGCCCTCTTTGATATTTTGCCATCGCAGCAATACATCAAAGCAAGAGATACCAACCCGAGTAAGCTCTCAGGCTCTTTTGATTCAGATTGGTATCACAAGTCAGGTTAGTGGGAGTCGCTTCCCAACTCGAGTAGAGTCGCGTTACCGCCCACTGCTGTAATATTTATCGTTCGAGTACGCTCGGTAATGAAGCGCAACGACAGATGAGGATCATGAGTCAATGTCGGTGACTCTAAATCCGTTTCAGAAACTAAGCCGACGATGGCACCGTCACGCTTAGCCAGTTGCAGGTTAAGTGCGTGCTCAACCTGTGAATGCCCAACATAACCCACACTACGTACGTCACTGTCTAACAACGGGGAAGACGCATCGTACGCAACCACTTGGACTAAGTTAGATGGGAAGTTTGCTGACGCCACAGCATGCTTAACCAATTGATTAAGCCCTGCATTGTCACTGCAAATCACCACACTGTTGCCTGCAATCAAAGCACAGGTGATCATTGCAAATGTGCTGTACAGTGCGTTCTCTGTGTGTTCTAGGTTGTTTTCACAAACGACCAAAGCCACACCGCGACCCGCTGTGTACAGCTCGTTAGTTTCACCCGTAGGGCCCACTAACTGATGAGTTTCTGCCAACAGAGACGACGCTTGCTGTAAGTGGTAAGACACCACTTTGCCAACCACGCTATGCTGCTCTTCAATGGCAGATTTAAATGCCAGCAAATGCTCGCATTTGTAATCAAAATCGGTCAGATTCCACTGCTCCCACGCAGAGAATGCATCTTTAAAAAACGTGATCTGATGAACCATAATGCGACTCCTTACGCCTTCTCTGCTTGAACAAGATGTTGTTTAGTAAAGCGGTATAGGTAGTGAGGACCACCGGCCTTCGGACCTGTACCCGACAAACCTTGACCACCGAATGGCTGAACGCCAACGACCGCACCAACCTGATCACGGTTGATGTAGCAGTTACCCACGCGAGCGTGTTTTTCAATCCAACGGTAAGTGGTTTCGTTACGGCTGTGGATGCCCATTGTGAGACCAAAACCGGTTTGATTGATTTGCTCAACCACATTTGGCAACTCAGACGCTTTAAAGCGGACAATGTGCAAGATAGGACCGAATTGCTCTTCTTTCAGAACATCAATGCCCGAGATTTCGAACGCACTTGGTGATACAAAATCACCGTGCTGACACGCTTCATCCAAATGCAATTGAGCAACTTTGGTTTGCGTACTTGTCATGTGCTCTAGGTGAGTAAGGAGTTTGTTCTTTGCATTGCTGTCGATAACCGGACCCACATCGGTTTTGTGCAGGTAAGGAATACCAACATGCAGTTCATTCATTGCACCTTGGATAAGGTTGATGATGCGATCCGCAACGTCTTCTTGAACGAACAGAACGCGCAGGGCAGAACAACGTTGACCAGCAGAAGCGAAAGCGGAACGAATCACATCACGCACAACTTGCTCTGGTAGCGCCGTACTATCCACAATCATGGCGTTTTGACCGCCAGTTTCAGCGATAAACGGGACTGGCTTCGCGCTGCGCTCGGCAAGCGTCACGTTGATGCGCTGCGCCGTTGCTGTAGAACCAGTGAATGCCACGCCTGCAATCGCATCGTGAGAGGTTAGTGCATGACCAATTTCACCACCACGACCCGGCAATAGCTGAATCACGCCCGCTGGGAAGCCAGCTTCTAGCATCAATTCAATCGCACGCGCCGCAATTAAGCTGGTTTGCTCAGCTGGCTTAGCCACAACTGTGTTACCTGCAACCAATGCCGCTGTGACTTGACCAAGGAAGATCGCTAATGGAAAGTTCCATGGACTGATACAAACGAATACGCCAAGCCCTTCGCGGCTAGAAATGCGTTTTACGCCATCAAAGCCTTCTAATTCGAACGGTTGAAGGTTTTGCGCTTGTTTCGCGTAGTAACGACAGAAATCGACCGCTTCACGCACTTCATCAATACTGTCATGAATCGTCTTACCTGCTTCTTGGTGACAAATCGCCACCAGCTCAGCCAAGTTTTCTTCCATCAGATCCGCAAGCTTATCTAGGCACGCCGCTTTTTGTTCAATTGCAGTGCCTTTCCACTCAGGGAATGCAGCATCAGCCGCTTCGATTGCAGCGGAAACATGATCAAGGCTTGCAAAAGCCACCTGACCCACTTCAATACGACGATCGTAAGGGGCAGTAATGATCTCTGCGGAGTTTTCCTTGATCATGCTTTCGGCATGTTTTTCGCCGTTGATGATCGGACCCGCAGTCCACTTCTGGGTTAGGAAGCTTTCAACCTGCGCTTCAAACGGCTTCGCTTCGCTATCGATATCAACGTTCACACCGTACGAGTTTTTACGCTCTGGGAAGATGCCGATTGGCATTGGAATTTGACCGTTGTGCAAGGTCTCAAACGAGGTCAACACATCAACAGGGTGATGCGTCAGCTCTGAAATCGGACAACGCGCGTCCACCAAACGATGCACAAACGAACTGTTCGCGCCGTTTTCTAGTAAGCGACGAACCAAGTAAGGCAGTAGATCCGCATGGCTACCGACTGGCGCGTAAATACGTACTGGCTGACCATAAGTGTCCATCACATGGTTATAAAGCGAATCGCCCATACCATGCAGACGTTGGAATTCGTAATCTTTGTGTTCTGCCATTACAGCAATCGCAGTAACAGTGTGCGCGTTGTGGCTAGCAAACTGCGGGAAGATATTACCGCGCACGCCTTCACTTAGTAGGAAGCGCGCACACGCTAGGTAAGCAACATCCGTCGCTTCTTTGCGCGTGTAAACTGGGTAGTTCTCGTAACCCGCTTGTTGCGACCACTTGATTTCGCTGTCCCAGTACGCGCCTTTTACTAGACGCAGTGGGATCAGATCACCCTGCTCTTTCGCTAGACTGTTTAGCCATACGAGTACAGGCAGTGCACGTTTCGAGTAGGCTTGAACCACCAGACCAAACTTACCCCAGCCTTTCACTAGGTCACTGCGATACAGTTTTTCAAACAGTTTTAATGACAGCTCAAGACGGTCCGCTTCCTCTGCATCAATCGTGATGGCAACATCCACTTCGATAGCGCGCTTAAGCAGTTGCGTTAAGGTGTCGTAAAGCTCTGTCATCACGCGTTCTTCATTCGCCACTTCGTAACGTGGGTGAAGTGCAGAAAGCTTGATAGAAACAGAAGGTGCAGGGCTTGTGTCACTGCCGTACGTTTCGCGACCAACGGCTTCAATCGCCATTAGGTAGTCTTTGAAATACTTGCTTGCGTCTGCCGTGGTTAGCGCCGCTTCACCCAACATATCAAATGAGTAAGTGAAACCTTTGTCGCGCATTGGGCGACCGTTCTTCTGTGCTTCTTCAATCGTACGACCACGTACAAACTGATGACCCATGATCTTCATTGCCTGATACATGGCTTTACGAATCACAGGTTCTGAGAATTTGTTCACCAGACGGTTTACAGCCTGACCTGGGCTCTGGGTTTCTTGCTCACCAAGACCAATCACTTTACCCGTTAGCATTAAGCCCCAAGTTGACGCGTTAACGAAAACCGAATCAGAACTCTTTAGGTGAGATTTCCAGTCAGCAACGCTTAACTTGTCTTTAATCAGTGCATCCGCTGTCGCTGAATCCGGAATACGCATCAATGCTTCTGCAAGACACATCAGCAAGATACCTTCATGAGTATCTAAGCTGTATTCCAGCAGTAGCGCATCAATCATCTGAATTGACTTCTTATCCGCACGGATGGCTTCGATAAGCTGGGTTGTTTGGGTCGTGATTGCCGATTTTTCTTCCGCTGTCGGCGCCGCTAGTGGCAATAATTGCTCTAGCCATTGAGACTCGTCCACCATGTACAATGGCGAGATCAGTGACCACAACTTATCAAGCGGCTGCTCGATAAATTCCGGTGTTAACACGTTCGTTGCAGTAAACATGCGTTTTCCTCAATCTCTCTCCTCGAAAACCGCTTCGAGGATCATCAATGGCTGGCAGTGTATTTTGAGCCCGAGAAGAATACTTGTCAAAAACTCCGAGCTTTTTGCTAAAAACTCGCTTTTATAACAAAACATCTACATAGTTACACGCAATTACATAATATATTGTGTTGTAAAAATTCATCTTTGCTTGTCATTTACAACAAAGACAGATAGGTTTTGAGCAATTTTTGTTTGAATAAGAAGGATTTAGATTGCGCTTTTGTGAGGAACGGACAAAAACAATGAAAACTTTCGGAGAATTACGCAAAAAAGTTCGACTTTCCTGTACAAAACGCAAGCACAAAAAAACCGCGACTCATGCGCGGCTGTCATCAGATAAGCAACTATACCAATATAATTAGCCAACCTGTTTCTTATACTGAGAAGGCGATAACCCTTGTAAACGAGTAAAAGTATGCGTAAAGGTACTTTGGCTCGAGAAACCAGTAAATTCAGCAATTTGTCCAAGCGTAAGGTGACCTTGTTCAATTAAGTCACGCGCCATATCAATACGTTTACCTAGCACATACTGATGCGGCGTAATGCCCATCTGATCTTTAAATAAACTGTGGAACTGGCTTTCGCCCAAAAACACACTGCCCGCCAACTGCGCCACACTGATTTTGTGGCTCAAGTGCTGCTCGATGTAACGGTCAATCGCATCCAGATCAAAGCGAGACTCTTTCCTCGACGTTTCAAATGCTGAGATATGACGCTGCATCAGAGCGATCACGGTATCGTTACACGCACGGCTTAGCAGTAAGTCATCTGGGTGATTACGCATCTCTTGCACCAGCATCTGAATCAGCTTTTGGATTTGACCATCCAACTGGAAGTAAAGATGAGAACGCTCTAGATTGTTGATTTTCTGCAGCATCTCGGGGTCATCATTGGCTGGCTTTGGCATGTTGAGCACCAAAATATCTGATTGATGAATCACGCCGCCGAAAGCATGATCAGAAGACGCTGTTACGATGCAACCTTGTCCCGGACCAACCAGGTTGCCCTGTCCACGCACTTCAAATTCCGCTTGTCCTTTCAAGCCGATCACGATCTGGGTGTAAGCATGATCATGGCATTCCATATAAGACGGAAGCGTGATCAATTCTGCTGGCTTAGGCAGCATGATCTCTTTATGCAGCAGGGCTTTCGGGTTATCTGGGTTACTCATTTCAACAGTCGTCTTTACACGGTCAGCTTACACCTTGGCATCATATACCTTCTCGGTTGGGTTGCAACTCCTCCCCGAGTCAATCGCACAAGATCAAACCAACACGATCAAGGCTCTCTACATGATCATAGTTCCGGAACGATGATCATGTAAGAATAACTTACGGTCAATGTGCAACCAATTTTTTTAACAAAAACGGGCAGATAGCAAAAATTACCAAAGGTGAGACAAACACTTAGCAAAGATCCTAGCAATGAAAATGCACATTAATGTAAAAGGTAAGATGAAAATTACGATCGAACGCGCACGAAATGCCCGAAAAACAGTGGCATAGAGGGATTTCCCCCCTTACTAACCTCTTCTCGATTCAATACATTAGACCTCGAGCTCTAGGATGCATACGACCCTGAGCTCATCGGTATCTACTTGATACCTCTAACTTACTTAGCAGACCCTCGCTACGTAATTTAGAACCTCTTCTACACGTCGACAAGATTATATCTTGTGTTGCCAGCCCGTCTTCAGGCTGGCTTTTTTTTGCCTATCGCCAATGAAAACAATGGCATAAGCTGCTAATATATCGGACATCTCACTGTATCCTGACGTTAATCACCACGCAGAGCTATCTTGATAGACCTTCTCTCTTCCAGTTCTATCTGGCGCGATTCTCGAAAGCATGATCAAGGTAATGCGATAATGTAAACGCAGGCAAAGCAAAGTGAGGGAACGACCTGTAATCATGCAGGCGATATAGCAGTAGTGAGTCCCTTGTGAATATTCCAGTCAATACCATAGAACAGTCGCTCCTTCGACAGCTACCGGGTTGTTGGGGATGCAAAGATAAAGATTCGGTATTCCGCTATGTGAATCAGGAATACGCCAAGTTAATTGGGTACGATTCGCCCGAAGCTTGTATCGGTAAGACAGACTTCGAAATGGCTAGCCCTACCATTGAGTGCGCCCAAGACTTTCAAGAACAAGACAAGCATGTGATTGAAACCGGCGAGTCGCTTAAGATCCTTGATATACATCCTTATCCAGATGGCCATTGGCGCGCGCACATTTTTACCAAGACACCTTGGAGAAATGAAGACGGCAACATCATTGGCACCATCTTTTATGGCCGCGAGCTAACGGATACCGCTGTGATTGAAGTCGGTTATTGGGTTTGCCGAGCCATTGGTGGTGCACCAAATCAACAGTCTATCTTCCGTTTTTCTAATCTTAAACCCGAGCCAGAAAAGCTGACCTGCCGTGAGCAAGAGACGCTGTTCTTACTGCTCTATGGTAAGAAACCGCAATTTATCTCTCAGGTGATGGGGATTTCAACCAAGACAGTAGAAGGGCATGTCGCTCGTCTGCGCACTAAATTTGAAGCCAACAGTAAGAACGAGCTTATCGATAAAGCGATGGAAGCAGGTTACGGCTCCATCGTGCCAAAGACGCTTCTGAAACATCAATTGTCTGTTGTTCTCAACGGCGAACGTTGAATTTCCAAACTAGAAAACAAAAACACCGCCCATTTCGGCGGTGTTTTTTTATCTCGTCATCGAAGTGACTACGGCGCAAGACGGTCGATGTCCCACTCACCTTCTTGATTTGAGAACAAGAAGCGGTCATGCAGACGGTGTTCACCGCCTTGCCAGAACTCAATGCTTTGTGGCTTAACGCGGAAACCACCCCAGAAAGTTGGCATAGGAATCTCACCTTTGGCAAACTTCTGTTTCAGCTCTAAAAACTTACCTTCCAATACGCCACGTGCAGAAATACGGCTGCTTTGCTTGCTCGCGATCGCCGCTAATTGGCTCTCTTTCGGGCGAGAAGTGAAGTACTTCATGTTCTCCATCGGCGTTAGCTTTTCTGCCACGCCAGTGATGTGAACCTGACGCTCAAGGGGATGCCATGGGAAATGCAGGCTGATGTTGCTGTTATGCCCAAGCTGCTGCGCTTTGCGGCTGCCCAAGTTGGTGTAGAACACAAAGCCATCTTTATCGACACTTTTTAGCAGTACGATACGTTGAAACGGCATTCCGTTTTCGTCCACAGTCGCGACCGTCATCGCCGTAGGATCCGTTAGCCCTGCTTGTACCGCTTGCTCTAACCAAAGGTTAAATTGATCAATAGGATCTGCTTTTAAATCTTTACGACGCAGGCCACCTTTTGTGTACTCACGACGAATATCAGCAAGTTCCATCTTCACTCCTTCACTCGTTTTTGTCGATTGTGCGCCCGATACTAAGGAAATACAAGGACAGCAAGCAAGAACCCTGATTGGCAGTTTTGTGCTGTGTCACGTTGTCGCAGCAGCTCACAACATCATTAAATGCCTTTTGATAACATGGCGTTAAAAACCAGTGAGCCAATCGTGAACCTACTTAACCCCAAAGCTCTGCGCCATTTTTTGTTGGTCTTGCTCGCCATCGGTCTGGTCGGGCTGATGTTGACACATAAATACGCAACCCAGCATCAACATGATCAGTGGCAAAGCAAGTTACAAACTCAAGCTTCACAGGTCGCCCAAGAAATCGATTATGAATTGGCAAAGTTTGAGCAAATCCCCAACTTACTCAGCCATGATCCAAGATTGCTTGAAGCCGTTAAAGTAGGTAAGCCATCAGAATCGCTCAACTTATTGCTCGCCGATTGGTTAGCGCAAAGCCTCGCTGACACTATCTATGTGCACGACAAAACCGGCTTAGTTATCGCATCTAGTAACTACCAGCAAGACGACAGCTTTGTGGGCTCGAACTTTGCCTTCCGTCCGTACTTTCAACACGCTTTAAATGGGGAGAAAGCTCAGTACGTAGCCCTTGGCGTACGTTCCAATAAACGCGGCTACTTTTTCTCATCCCCGCTTTGGGTTGAGGGTGAGGTCGCTGGCGTGATTACGGTTAAAGTAAACTTGGAGCAACTCGAAAAAGGGTTAACCCAAGAAAATGGTGGGTTACTGGTTACCGGTGTGCACGATGTCGTCTTCATGAGCAACTTGCCCGATTGGCGCTACCGAGCCCTATTCCCATTGTCTGAACAGGCAAAACGAGAGCTTAACCAGACTCAACAATACGGTGATGCCTTGCCTCAATATCGTGGCGAGTTGACTGGGCAAAGCGGCGCGACGCAGTTTAAAAACAATCAGCTATTGGTTTCACCCAACTACCTCGCTTACGCAACAAACTTATTCGACAAAGGTTTTCGTGTTGTCGCTCTGATTAGCCAACAAGAAGTGTTTGCTGCGGTATTGCAAGCGGATGTGATTTACCTTTTGCTGTATTCGCTCGTTGGCCTAATAGCCTTAGCGTGGTTTCAAATGCTGGTCAATAAAGCACGATTAGCAAATATGAATACAAACTTGGAAGAAAAGGTCACGGAACGCACCATAGTACTGAGCCAAGCCAACCACCAGCTGCAACAAACCGTGCACCAATATGAACAAAGTCAACAAGCGCTCAAGCAAACCCAACAAGAGCTCACTCAAGCCGCGAAACTCGCACTATTGGGCGAGCTGTCTGCCAGCATCAATCATGAAATCAACCAACCACTTGCTGCACTTCGCACCTATACAGAAAACTCTCAACGTTTGATGGCGATGGAACGCTACCCTATGGTGACAGATAATCTCGGCAAAATGCTCTCTCTCAATGACACCATTGCCGAAGTCATTGCTCGTTTGAAAGTCTTTACGCGCAAAACGGACAATAATTCGCACAACGAGGTGTCCGTGCTACATGACGCGGTACATAACGCGACGCGCATTCTGAACAGCAAGCTGATCAAACAAGGGGTGACGCTAAAAGTGCCAAACATTGAATGCGATGTGAAACTCGCCATTCACAGCGTCGAGCTAGAGCAAGTACTGATAAATCTCTTCCATAATGCAGCCCAAGCGATGGAAGGACACTGTGTCGATCCACAAATTTCGATCGCGATACAGTGCAATGAAAGCAACTGCGATATTCTGATTTCCGACAACGGGCCAGGTATGTCAGAACAAGCATTAGCCAAAGTATTCGATCCATTTTTCACCACTAAACCTGAGGGACTTGGGCTGGGTTTAACCATTTCAAAACGTATTTTAGAAAGCTATCAAGGCTCTCTCAGTGCTTACAATCACAATGCTTACAATCATAGTGCTTTCAGTGATATAGATACGCAATCCCAGCAGTCAGGCGGCATGACCTTTATTGTCAGCGTGCCTTTAGTCCCACTTCGTCCTGCAGAGGAACACTCTCATGCATAATCCCGTTTTCTTTGTTGATGATGAGCCCCATATCCGTGATGCGGTTACTCAAGCGCTATTAATCGAAGGGATTGACGTCACTTGCTTTCCAAACGCAGTTGAAGCGCTGCAACAAATAGACCCAAGCGCACCGGCATTGATCATCACTGATATCCACATGCCCGTGATGAATGGCCTAGAGTTTATGCGCACACTGCTAGGCAAAAATAGTCACTTTCAATTTATCGTCTTAACGGGTCATGGCGATGTGAAAACTGCCGTCGAAGCGATGAAGAGTGGTGCGTACGATTTTCTCGAAAAACCCTTCTCTACCGAACAGTTACTTAAGTCACTTAATAACGCTGGTGACAAGTTGGCCTTGTTGCAAGAAAACGTCTGGCTTAAAAAAGAACTCGACATGCAAACCCATGTTGGTCCCAAGATGATTGGTCACAGCCAAGCCATGGTCGACATTCGCCGTACCTTGATCAGCACCCCGCTCCACCAGCCGCTGATTTTTGTTGGTGAAGATGGAACAGGAAGAAGACTGGCTGCGCAGTTTGCTCACGATATTCACGCCACACAGGAAAATGAATTGTTCATTGCTTCTGGCGAAGATTTGTACGAGCTTTCTCTCGATGCACTAGACAAAGCCATACATCATCTTACGGACGGTAAAAGCCATTGCAGTTTGTACCTGCACAGTGCAGAACACATCTCGACAAAACAGTGGCAATGCTTATTTGAACACCCAAAACTGCAACGTGTCTTTGGCGCAGCCAACACAGTCGACAAAGACATTGAAAGCTCAGTAAGGATGATTCGTATGCCAAGCTTGAATGAACGCAAAGAAGACATCGGTCCCCTATACAAACACTTTGTACGTCACGCAGCGAGTCGCTATCAACTCCAACCTCCTCAGATTAGTCTCGATGAGGTAAAACGGGTTACGGAACTCGATTGGCCTGAAAACATCAAACAATTGAGGCAATTTGCGGAGTTAAGAGCGCTAAAACCCGATGTGTTTCGTATGGAGGATTGGAGCAGTGAAAAGAGCATCGAAATCCAAAGTATGACTCAACGCACAGAACACTTTGAATACTGCTTGTTGTTTGACGCCTTGCAACGACACAGAGGCAGACTCAAAGAGGTTCAACTAGAATTACAAGTGTCGCGCAAAACCTTGTATGACAAACTAAAAAAACATCAGTTGGACAAAACACAGTTCAAGGCGTAGTAAACAAAGGGATGCTTACCCTTTCACACATTTTTATTAACCGAGCATGCTGACATGCTCGGTTAATAATAATAAGATCAAAAAGATAAACCGTCTTTATAGAACAAGGAATGTGATGAGCCGAGACAACTACAACAAACTGAGCAGCGACGAGCTAGACTTTGTTGATGACAAAACCGCTGCTTTGCTCTTAAACACGCCAAATAGTGCCCGCTTAATGCTGTGGGTGATGGTGCTGTTTTTTGTTGCGGCCATTGGCTGGGCATCATGGGCTGAGATCGACAAAGTGACCGTAGGCCAAGGCAAAGTCATTCCATCTTCTCAAATCCAAGTGGTGCAAAACTTGGAAGGCGGTTTGGTCAAAGAGATCTTAGTCAAAGAAGGCCAACAAGTTGAGAAAGGTCAGCAACTGCTGCTGATTGACGATACCCGCTTCCGCTCTGATTTTCGTGAGCGCGAACAGCAAGTTGCCAACTTAACCGCCTCGGTACTGCAGCTTTCAGCCTCAATCAACAGTGTCGAAGTCAATCGTGATTTTGACGACAGCAACTGGGAAAAGAATGTCGTTATCGACTACGGCAAACTGACGTTCCCACCAACACTTGAAGAGAACCGCCCTCGCCTGACTCAACGTCAGAAAGCAGAATACCGCGAAGACTTGGATAACCTGCGCAACCAAATTTCGGTCATAGACCAACAAGTTAAGCAGAAACAACAGGATTTGGTGGAGATTCAAGCGCGTGTGAGCAACCTTCGTCAAAGCTATCGTTATGCAAAGAAAGAACTGGATATCACCAAACCTCTGGCTGATGAAGGCGTCGTACCTAGAATTGAACTCTTAAAGCTTCAACGTCAGGTGAACGACACCCGCCGAGAAATGACGTCTAGCGAGTTGAAGATCCCTGTCATCAAATCGGGCATCCGTGAATCGATGCTCAACCGTATCGATGTCGCATTGAAATTCCGCTCCGAGCAACAAGAAAAACTCAACAGCACGCAAGACCAGCTCTCAGCACTAGTCGAATCAGCGGTAGGCTTGGAAGACCGAGTAAACCGAACCGTGGTGGTTTCTCCAGTAACGGGCACCATCAAGACATTGAACGTCAACACCGTTGGTGGCGTTATCCAGCCGGGTATGGACATCGTAGAAATCGTGCCGACCGAAGACACCTTATTAGTGGAAGCGAAGATCGCGCCGAAGGACATCGCTTTCTTGCGTCCAGATCTTCATGCGATTGTGAAATTCACTGCGTACGACTTCACTAAATACGGCGGCTTAGAAGGAGAGCTGGAACACATCAGTGCCGACACCACACAAGACGAAGAAGGCAACAGCTTCTACATCGTCCGTGTACGCACAGAGAAAACCAGTTTCGGACAAGATGCGGACTTACCTATCATTCCAGGTATGACAGCATCTGTTGATATCATCACAGGGAAACGAACGGTTCTGGAATATCTACTCAAACCGATTTTGAGCGCCAAAACCAACGCACTGAAGGAGTAAGTATTTGCAAGGTACAAACAATGTGTTCTTACATGATGACAAGTGGTTAAATAAAAAGCACTTTTCTCACCAACGAACCCATTTCAAGGGTACACTTGTGATGTGAGTCGAATATGCCATTCAAATTGAAGCGTAAAGTTACATTATTAATCAGCATCAGTTGTTTTTCGTTCCAAATTGGGGCGCTCAACAGCAAAGAGCGACGATGGGTCGATACGGTCACTTCAGTTTATGGTGAACGAGCAGGGCAGCGCGTCAAAACATGGCGAGAGAATTTGGATTCCTTACAAGTCCAGAGCAACAACAAGAAACTCTCCGGTGTGAACAACTTTTTTAACCAACTCTATTTTGTCGATGACATCAATTTGTGGGGCAAAAAAGACTATTGGGCAACACCACTCGAGTTTATAGGCAGTAATGCCGGTGATTGTGAAGACTTCACGATAGCGAAGTATTTCTCATTGCTCGAACTCGGAATCCCAGATTCAAAAATGCGCTTGGTCTACGTAAAAGCGATCAGACTAAATCAATTTCATATGGTGCTGGCGTATTACCCAACACCAAGCTCTGAGCCGCTCATCCTCGACAATCTCAACCCAGAAATTGTTCGAGCTTCCAAGCGTAGCGACTTACTACCGATTTACAGTTTTAATGGTAAAAACTTGTGGCTAATGAAGTCTTCTGCCAGCAGTGGAGAGCTAGCAGGAAAAGCCTCACGTTTGAGCCTTTGGAATGACTTACGCTCGCGCGAACGTAAGTTGCAGTTAAAGAAACCTAAAATTAACTATGGCGAGTGAAAAACATGACCCTATATAAGAAGCTTGTAGTGGGAATGGTTACGGTCTTTTTACTTTTGATGGCATCAGTATTCGTAATCCAGTTCAACACTACTCGAGACAGCTTGGAGCAGCAGCAACGTTCAGAGGTCAACAACACCATTAACACCGTTGGTTTGGCACTGGCACCGTATCTAAAAGACAAAGATAAGGTCGCCGTGGAATCCGTGATTAATGCGTTGTTCGACGGCAGTACTTATTCTGTCGTACGTCTCACCGCGTTAGATTCCGATTACCAAATCGTACGTTCATACCCGGTTAAACCGACAAGTGTGCCGCAATGGTTTATCGATTTAAATCTGTTCAAAGCTATTCACGACAAACGCGTGGTAACCAGCGGTTGGATGCAGCTTGCAGAGGTGGAAATCATCAGCCATCCAGGTGCAGCATACGAACAGCTATGGCAAGGCTTTGTTCGCCTGGTGACTGCGTTTGGCGTTATCTTCCTAGCAGGCCTTTTAGCAATTTCTTACATCCTACGTCGCTCACTCAAACCTTTAGCGGCCATCGTAAAGAAAATGCACGAGATTGCTAACAACCAATTTGGCGACCCATTGGCTCGTCCAAAAACCAAAGATTTAATTGCAGTCGTCGACGGCATCAACTCAATGTCGGCACAAATCGAACTGTCATTTAAAGAACAAGCAAAAGAGGCGCAGCGTCTGCGTGCTCAAGCTTACCTAGACCCTATCTCCAAACTGGGTAACCGCTCGTTCTACATCAACCAAGTTGATCAATGGCTGGCAGAGCAAACGCAAGGGGGTATCGCGCTACTCCATGCTGAGTACATTGGTGACATTTACGAGACCAAAGATTACCAACGCGCCGATGCCCACGTGAAAGAGTTATCTCAACGTCTCAAGAACACCATCGATGTACCGGGAGCAACCATTGCTCGTCTGTCTAGCGACGAATTTGGTCTGCTATTCCCGCACATGGATGAGAGCGAGTTGCGCATTCTCGCAGACAGCATCGTCAACTGTGTGAACGGCCTTAATACCGATCCTACTGGCATGGCGAAACCAAAAGCATCACTGGGTGTCGCCCACAGTAAAGATCAAAAAACACGTACAGAAGTGCTATCGATGGTGGATAACGCCCTATCAAAAGCCAAAGCGCAGCCAGATAAAGCTTACGGCTTCGTGGGTGGTGAAAACACCTCGAACCTAATGGGTAAACAGCAATGGAAAGCGCTGGTTGAAGAAGCGATTCACAGCGATTGGATTAAATTCCGCTTCCAGTCTGCGAAGAATACTTGGGGTAAAGTGTTCCATAATGAGGTGTTCTCAAGCATCGAAAAAGATGGTGAAACCTACCGTGCGAACCAATACTTGTTTGCTCTTGAACAGTTAGAAGCAACCAACATCTTCGACCAATACGTCATCGAGTCGATGATCAAGATGCTTGAAAGTGGCGAACTAAAAGAACCAGTAGCCATCAACATTGCCCAAAGTAGCTTGTCTCAACCATCGTTCATTCGTTGGACCACCAGCATGCTAGAGAAGCACTCAAAAGTGGCTCCAATGCTGCACTTTGAGCTTCCAGAAGCGTGTTTCATTGACCATCCGCACCACACGGCTCTGCTGTGTAATGCGATTCGTCAAGCGGGTGCGGAGTTCGGTGTTGATAACTACGGCCGTAACTTCCAGTCACTTGAGTACATTCAAGAATTCCGCCCGAATTACGTAAAACTGGATTATCTGTTCACCCACAACTTGCACGACGAGAAACAAAAATTCACGCTGACATCGATTTCTCGTACCGCTCACAACTTGGGTATTACGACGATTGCATCGCGTGTTGAAACACAGATTCAGTTGGATTTCCTAACCGAGCATTTCGTTGAAGTCTTCCAAGGCTTCATTGTCGACAAGGAATAACGAAGGTACACCAAGGATGAAAGACCCTTTACTGAATTCGCTCATTTACGTTAGCCGATACTTCGGGCTAGCCAACTCACCGGAAGCGCTGATTAACGGCCTTCCGCTCTCTGATGGCAAGCTCACTCCGTTTCTGCTACCACGAGCGGCGGAAAGGGCCGGATTGGTTGCCAAGGAAAACCGTGCAGAATTAGGCAAGATCTCGAGCCTGATTCTGCCGGCTATCTTACTTCTAAAGGGTGGCGATTCTTGCGTTCTCAATAGCATCGATGTTGAGAAACAAGAAGCTGAAATCACCACCCTAGAAAGCGGAATGGTGCCTATCTCCATTCCGCTAGAAGACCTACTTGAGCAGTACACTGGTCGCTACTTTTTAGTTAAAAAGCAATTCCGTTATGACGAGCGCTCTCCCGAAGTGCTCAAAACCAAAGAAGGTCACTGGTTTTGGTCAACCTTGTGGCAATCGAAACGCATCTACCGCGATGTACTTATCGCTTCTCTCCTCATCAACATCTTTGCCATTGCGGCACCAATGTTCACTCGCTTGGTGTACGACAAGGTAGTACCAAACCTCGCGTTTGAGACTTTATGGGTGTTGGCGAGCGGTATCTTCGTGGTGTTCCTGTTCGACTTCTTACTCAAATCACTGCGTAACTACTTCATCGACGTCGCGGGTAAAAAATCCGACATCCTGATTTCCTCCAAGCTGTTTAGCAAAGTGATGGGTATCCGAATGGAGTCCAAGCCACCTTCAGTGGGTGCTTTTGCTCGACACTTGCAAGAGTTCGAATCCATTCGTGAGTTCTTCACCTCAGCCACGGTAAGTGCGCTAATTGACTTACCTTTCGCAATTTTGTTCCTAGTCATCATCTGGCTGATGGCGGGCGATCTGGTATACGTACCAATGATTGGTGTGGTGATTCTGATGATTCACTCGGCGCTGATTCAAGGTCCACTTCGCCGCTCGATTGAAGAAGGTTCTCGCCTTGCTTCACAGAAATACGCCAACTTGATTGAGAGCTTATCTGGCTTAGAAACGGTGAAAATGCTAAGTGCACAAAGCCAATTCCAATACCGTTGGGAAGAAGCCGTTGCGCACATGGCAAACTGGAACATCAAGAGCCGCCGTATCACCGACAGTATTCAAAACGCAGCGGGCTTTGTGCAGCAAAGTAGTAACGTCGGTATGATCATTCTAGGCGTGTACTTGATTGCCAATGGTGACCTAACCATGGGTGGTTTGATTGCTGCAACGATGCTGAGTGGTCGAGCGATTGGTCCTATGGTTCAGCTTTCTTTGCTTTCAACTCGATACAACCAAGCGAAATCTTCAATGACCATCATCAACCAAGTGATGGAAATGCCAGACGAGCAAGAAGAAGGCAAACGCTACATTCACCGCCCTATTGTGCAAGGTAAGATTGAGATTGACCGTGTGACCTTCCATTACCCAGATGCGCCAGTGGCCTCGATTCGTGATTTGAGCCTGACCATCAATCCAGGTGAGAAAGTGGCGATCATCGGTCGTATTGGTTCGGGTAAAACCACGCTAGAACGCTTGATAATGGGTCTGTACAAGCCAACAGAGGGCCACGTGCGTATTGATGACACCGATATCGAACAGCTTCACCACGTGGATGTACGACGCAATATAGGCTGCGTACCGCAAGATTCGAATCTGTTCTTCGGTTCTATTCGCGACAACATTACCCTAGGTCGCCCGCTCACCGATGATCGCGATGTATTAGACGCCGCCAACCGTGCGGGCGTGACCACCTTCACTCAATCAGATCCTGCGGGTCTTGAGCGTCAAGTAGGCGAAGGCGGCGGCATGCTCTCTGGTGGTCAGCGCCAAGCTGTGACGATTGCACGAGCGTTCTTGGGGCGTCCTCCAGTGCTCTTAATGGACGAGCCAACCAGTGCAATGGATAACCGTTCAGAAATGCACATCAAACACCAGTTAGCACAGCTAAAACCAAGTGAAACGCTGATTTTGATTACGCACAAAACCTCAATGCTCGACATTGTTGATCGCGTGATTGTGATGGAGAAAGGCAGCGTGATTGCTGATGGTCCGAAAGCACAAGTGCTGAATGACTTGAAGCAAGGTAAGGTTCGCGCCGTAAGCTAAAACCGCATAAGCAGAAAATCAAAGCCCCGTCGAACCCAGAGTTTTACGGGGCTTATTTATAGAGGGTTAATAAACCAAAGTAACCAAACTCTTCGAGGAATATCCAAAGCAACACAAAACCAACAATAGCCACTAACCCCATGATGGCTCTTTCATCTTCTTCCATTGCATCCCCTCTCTGTACGTAACATCAACAAGCTACTGATCTAGATTAGCAGCTGCCGACACACCAGATATCAGGGTTCATTCCCTCTCAATTCGGAAATGAGATATAGGTCAAAATTTATTCAGTAATAATCGTGCTTTGCATTGAAAATTGTTAATTACTTGCGAGCCAAAATCGGCTATAACTCGCTCCTTGTTAATATTCTCGAGTTGAAGAAATGAATCATTGGATGCACTTAGAGCAAATCAGTCAGTATTTCACGGCTGGCTCTATCGGTTATAAAGTGTTGATGGGCGTCATCATTCTGATCGCTTATCGCTTGCTAAAGAAAATCGCCAACCGTGCGATCCTAAATTTGGCAGAAGCTAAAGGCGTAAGCAAAGCGCGCTTGAGCTTTATTCAGCGCTGCTTCAACGTCGCGTTCTTGTTTTTGTTTGCTTCGCTTTTCGCCATCGTAACCGGTATTGGCTATGGCGATGTGTCACTCTTCCTATCGTCTATCTTTGCGGTATTGGGTGTGGCTTTCATCGCACAATGGTCGATTCTAAGTAACATCACTGCAAGCTTTCTGATCTTCTTTGTCTTCCCATACCGCGTCGGTGACCGAATTAAAGTCGTAGATAAAGACGAAGACATCAGCGGTGAGATTCAGGAAATCCGTATGTTCCATGTGCTGATCAAGCATGACAACGGCAACCTAATTACTTACCCAAACAACTTGATGCTACAAAAAGCGGTACTCAAACTGGCAAAAGAAAAGGCCAAGCCTGAGGAGCCCAAAACCACCTCACGCATTTATACCCGCAGAAAGAAATAACCCACTAAAAAGCCGATGTATCTACATCGGCTTTTTGTTTCCTCGCATTTTTAAATACCTTCTTGACCTCAACCAAGCTTGAGGTTTTAGCCTTATTCGCACGATTCAAAATCAACAATGAAAAAGGAACCATTGTGTCCAAAATAGCGATTATTTATTTCTCTAAAACCGACGTTACTGGTCAGCTTGCTCGTGCGATTGCCGCAGGCGTTGAACAACAGGGCATTGAGCAACAAGGTGGATTTGAAATTCTCTCTCACCGTATTCAAGGCAGTGAGATTATTGAGGGGCGTTTTGTGCACCCTAACCTAATGGATGAACTTGCTGAGTGTGATGCGATTATCTTTGGCTCTCCAACCTATATGGGCAGTGTGGCAGCGCAGTTTAAAGCATTTGCCGATGCAAGCAGTGAATCTTGGTATTACCAAAAATGGGCGGGCAAAATCGCAGCTGGCTTTACCAGTGGTGGGGCAATGAATGGCGATCAGTCAATGACGTTGCAGTACCTACAAACGCTAGCTAGTCAGCACGGTATGATGTGGGTCGGATTAGATAAGATCAGCAATTCTGGCGAGCAGAATCTGAACCGATATGGTGTGCAAGGTGGCATTGTTGCTCAAGGCGGTGAAGACGGCCAGTTGCATGCCTCAGATGTTGCAACAGCAGAGTATCTTGGCAAACGAGTCGCTATGCTCGTGAATAAGCTCTCCACTCGTTAGCAATCAAAGAAGCCCCGTAAGATACATCTTCGGGGCTTCATATTTATCGCTTGTTTTGAGCGCTACTTCTTAATGTAGAGGTCTTTCGAGTAGATACGGCCCTCTACGTTATTCTTGGCAAAACCACCAACCGTAGGACGAACCAAACGCGCTTGCATGTAGTAGTAAATCGGTGCGATTGGCATATCTGCCGCCAACAATTGCTCGGCTTGATCATAGAAACCTTGGCGCGCTTTCTCATCGGTTGCGGCCAATGCACTGTTCATAGCCTTGTCGTAGGCTTCACTGCTGTAACGCGCAAAGTTACCTGACGAATCAGAGCGCAGTAGACTCAAGAAGGTCGAAGCTTCGTTGTAATCTCCGCACCACGAGGCGCGCATCACATCGAAGTCCCCTTGTTTTCGAGCGACGAGATAAGATTTCCACTCTTGGTTCTCTAATTCGACTTTCGCGCCCAAGTTGTTTTTCAACATAGAAGCAATCGCCACTGCAATCGCTTTGTTCGATTCACTGGTGTTGTACAGCAATTTGAAATCCAGAGACTTACCATCACCGTATCCCGCTTCATTCAACAGTTCACGTGCCTTTTCGTCGCGTTGTTTTTGCGTCCATGTGCTGTATTCTGGCTGAGTCGCATCAAAGCCGGCGGTGTATTGGTGTGCGAACGTATAAGCAGGCAGGTTACCCACTTGCGTGACACCATTCGTGATCACATCACGCATCATCGAATAAGACACAGCTTTACGAACTCGCTCATCATCGAACGGAGGACGTGTTGTGTTAAACGCGTAGTAGTAAGTACAGAGTAGCGGAACCGCGGTATACGCTTGCTCGTAATCTTTCTTCAGCTTTTGCGCCATGTGGGTTGGTACATCTGAGGTAATGTCCACTTCGCCCACCGCATAGCGATTGATCGATGCGTTTTGGTTCTCAAACGGAATGTATGTCACCTCAGTTAGATGAGTATCCGCGCTATCCCAGTAGTTTGGGTTCTTTTTCAGCTCAATGCGTTCATTCACCACCCATTTATCCAGAACAAATGCACCGTTGCCAACAAACTGCTTTGGGTCACTCCACGGCTTTTCGCTGTTCTCAACCGTTGCTTTGTGTACCGGCATCATCGAAGTGTGACCTGTCATTGCGACAAAGTACGGCACCTTGCTATCAAGTTCGAAGCGCAGAGTATGTTTATCGACGGCGGTGATACCAAGAGCATCCAGTGGCTTTTTACCTTCTGCTACGTCAGCGATGTTTTTGATCTTAGTAAGTTTGAGATACCAAACATTAGGTGAAGCGGTTTTCGGATCCACTGCACGACGCAGTGAATAGACAAAATCATACGCTGTCACAGGATCGCCGTTCGACCATTTGGCATCTTTACGCAGCTGGAACACAAAGGTTTGGTTATCTTCGGTTTGCCAAGATTCCGCAACACCAGGAACGATATTGCCATCGCGGTCTTGAGTCACTAAACCCTCAAACAAATCACGAATTACGTGCATCTCTGGTAAGCCTTCGGCTTTTGCAGGATCTAGCGTCGCCGCTTCTGCATCGTTTGCTCGTACTAAATGTTGTTCTGGTGCGAGTTGCACACCATCAGGTAAAGAGTCAGCTAAAGCTGAAGCGGATAAAAATGGGGTCAATAAAGAGGAAACCAGCAACGCTGTTGAATGCTTTTTAAAATCCATATCGTTTTTCGTTCTCCTAACACGTCTTTTGAAGCAAGTACCACAATTCATCATACAAGCATTGACGAACTTTAAGTGTTCAGTTTATATCCGAGTAATCTCAAGATGCTAAGTTCAACGGCTGTAACATGAGTTATATATAGCTTGGGTGATGAATAGATACTACTCGAACAATCAGGAGATTACGGTGAGTCTAATTCCAAGAACGGAAAGAGCGGCATTTTTAATTACGCCAACATCATATGGAAAATCGGTACTGGGCGCGCCGTTGTTGTACTTCCCAGCACAAGTAGAAAGTAACTCGCGAGGCCTTATTCTCGCGGGGACACACGGCGATGAGACAGCCTCAATCGCCGGATTGTCGTGCGCGTTAAGAAGCTTGCCAGCGGAGTGTCTGAAACACGATGTGATTTTATCGATGAACCCAGACGCAAACCAACTGGGTACACGAGCCAATGCCAATCAAGTCGATCTAAACCGTGCGTTTCCTACGCAGAATTGGACAGAATACGGCACAGTCTATCGCTGGAGCTCGCATACACCAGTTCGAGACGTGAAAGTAAAAACAGGCAACAAAGAACAGCTAGAGCCAGAAGTTGACGCACTAATTAGGTTGATTGAACTGCGCAGGCCAAAGTTTGTGGTCTCGTTTCATGAACCATTAGCGTTTGTCGACGACCCTGCTCATTCTGATTTGGCCAAATGGCTCGGCAAGCAATTCAATCTACCTATCGTTGACGATGTTGATTACGAAACACCAGGGTCTTTCGGAACTTGGTGCAATGAACACCAGTTGCCTTGTATTACAGTGGAATTACCCCCGATCTCGGCGGATCTCACAATAGAAAAGCATCTCGATGCGTTTATTGCTTTGTTGCAGCACGATCCAGATCTTTAATTTCTAGCGATACGAAGCGATCAAGTAAGGATCTGCTTGATATCGGTACTGATATCACTGATCAACTGACGCGCGCTTTCGTCTCTTTGCTGCACCAAAATAATAAACAGCAGATCCGTAATCACGTTTTGTGCCGTACGTGAAGCAATGGAAGAGCTGCGATGCTCTGTTTCATTGGCGATGGTATCAAACGTGATGTCGGCAATGTCTCTCAATCGGCTCCTTCCCGGAGCTGACAAAGCAATCACCTTAGCTTCCTGCTCTTTTGCAGCTTCCGCAGCCACCAGAATCTCTTTGCGTTCTCCTGAAAAAGAAATCGCGATCTGCACATCTTGTGAAGAGAGCGTACGCGCAACCGCAATTTGTACGTGACTGTCTTGCTCTGATAATGCGGTAATTCCAAGCTTAAGCAGCTTAAAACTCAAATCTTTTGCGGTAAGCGCAGAGCCGCCAATGCCCACCACTTGCACACGGCGCGCTTCACTCAACCACTTCACTGCTTGATGACACGCCTCATAAGAGAGCGCATTGGTCGTTTGGAACATAGCGTCAGTTTTCGCTTTAACCAGTTTTTGCGAAATCACCGCAATCGGGTCATCCGCCAGAATGTCACTGTGCAGCGGCGTGGATTGCATCGCTTGTTTGCGACCAATCTCTTCGTTCAACGCCAATTTGAACTCGCTATAGCCTTTATAGCCAATTCTCTGGGTGAATTTGACGATGCTCGATTGGCTCACTTGCACTTGCGCAGCAAGCTCTTGACTGGTCAATTGCGCAGCTTTTTCTGCATTTTCGACAATCCAATCGCCAACCAAACGACCACTTTGAGAGAGTTGAGTACGTCTTGCGACAATTTTATTGATAACGGACACGACAAAATTCCAAAAACTTTAAATAAATTATTCCAAAACAGAAATAATCACACTTTTCTTTAACTACCAGATTAACTTAACAACCCTTGTTTCTATGTTGGTTATCTCGTCAGTATTCTCGGTCATTATTCCAAATTTTCACTGAACAAAGAATAACCTCAAGTGTGATTTTTATCACCAAACCTGAATATTTTATTCCATAGAATCGCCCTCAGATTAAACATTTGCGAAGAGTACAAAACATGAAAATTGATTTAAGCCGATTGGTGACAGAAAGCCGCAATCCAGCGAGCGCAGAGATCGATACGCTTTCTACCATTGAGATGCTGCAAGTCATTAACCAAGAGGATCAGAAAGTCGCTTTAGCGGTGCAAGCCGTATTGCCACAAATCGCGCAAACTGTCGATGCTATTACTGTAGCGTTCGCCAGTGGTGGCCGTTTAATTTACATGGGCGCAGGTACCTCTGGCCGCCTTGGTATTCTTGATGCGAGTGAATGTCCTCCAACTTATGGCACACACCCAGATATGGTTATCGGTTTAATTGCTGGTGGTCATCAAGCGATTTTGAAAGCGGTAGAAAACGCAGAAGACAACGCTCAAATGGGCCAAGACGATTTAACAGCGCTGAATCTGACTCAGCATGATGTTGTGGTTGGCATTGCTGCCAGTGGCCGTACTCCTTATGTTTTAGGTGGTTTGGAGTACGCAAAATCTGTCGGAGCAACAACGGCCTCAATCGCATGTAACCCTGAATGTGCAATGGCAGAAGCGGCGGACATCGCCATTCTTCCGGTAGTGGGCGCAGAAGTCGTCACCGGCTCTTCACGCATGAAAGCGGGCACAGCACAAAAACTGGTGCTGAACATGCTGACTTCTGGCGCAATGATTCGCAGCGGTAAAGTGTTTGGCAATTTAATGGTGGATGTAGAAGCCACCAACGCCAAACTGATTCAGCGTCAAACCAACATTGTGATTGAAGCTACGGGCGCAACAAAAGAACAAGCAGAAAAAGCGCTTGAAGCGTGTGAACGTCACTGTAAGACCGCCATTTTAATGATTCTGGCTGATTTGGATGCTGAGCAAGCCAAGTCTCGCCTCGCCGAGCACAACGGTTTTATTCGTGCAGCACTAAATAATAACTAAATAGCCCGAGTCCTGAAGGATAGTCCCTATGGCCAAAATTACCTCTAACACAGTATCGCAATTGCTCGCCGCAGTGGGTGGCAGTCACAACGTAAGTAAATGCGGTAACTGTATGACACGTTTGCGTTTATCTCTCGCGAATAACAGCTTGGCGGACCAATCCGTCATTAAACAAATTCCCGGCGTAATGGGTGTGGTAGAAAGCGACGAGCAATTCCAGATCATTCTTGGTCCCGGTAAAGCTCAGCAAGCTGCCGATATGATGAATAAGTTGATCGACAGCTTAATCTCTGGTGACAGCGAAGAGCCTAACGCACCACAACAGGATCTTTCTGCTGTCGCTGCAGAACAGAAAAAACAGATGAAGAGTAAGCAAACCAGCGCGGTTCAACGCTTTCTGAGTAAGTTTGCCACTATCTTTACACCGCTGATTCCCGGATTTATCGCTGCGGGTTTACTGCTCGGTTTTGCCGCGTTATTGGAACAAACCTTCGTGCTCGATCAAACGCCA
Organism: Vibrio sp. D173a; assembly: GCF_030248475.1. NCBI lineage: Bacteria > Pseudomonadati > Pseudomonadota > Gammaproteobacteria > Vibrionales > Vibrionaceae > Vibrio > Vibrio sp. D173a. The sequence goes on along the minus strand of NZ_JAHGAH010000064.1, from coordinate 8,621 downwards.
AGTCAGTTTATGTTGGATTTGATTGCCTACATGAAGGTCTTTGGCAAAGGCCTGTTCGCTTTCTTAAGTATTTTGATTGGTTACAACGCTCAACAAGCTTTCGGTGGCTCAGGTGTCAATGGTGCCATACTCGCTTCGCTATTTGTGTTGGGTTACAACCCCGATGCAACGTCAGGCATTTATTCAGGAATGAATGAGTTCTTCGGTTTTGCGATTGATCCGCGCGGTAACATTATTGGCGTTTTGATGGCAGCGATCATTGGTGCCCAGGTCGAGAAAAAAGTGCGTCAGTATATGCCTGACGATCTGGACATGATCTTAACGTCAGTTGTCACGCTTTTGATCATGGGTGCAGTAACGTTTTTGATCATCATGCCAATCGGTGGTGAGCTATTCAAAGGCATGTCTTGGTTGTTCCTAAACTTGAATGACAACCCATTAGGCGCAGCGATTTTGGCAGGTTTGTTCTTAATTTCCGTGGTATTTGGCATCCACCAAGGGTTTGTGCCAGTGTACTTTGCCCTGATGGAAGCACAAGGTTTTAACTCGCTGTTTCCTATCCTAGCGATGGCTGGTGGCGGTCAAGTGGGTGCTTCAATGGCGCTGTACTTCAAAGCCAAGAAAGACGCCCTACTACGCACACAAGTAAAAGGCGCCATCATTCCAGGTCTACTTGGCATCGGTGAGCCACTGATTTACGGCGTGACGCTACCGCGCGTTAAACCGTTCGTAACAGCTTGTATTGGTGGCGCAGCGGGTGGCTTCTTTATCGGCTTAGTCTCTTATCTTGGCCTGCCTGTCGGTCTAAATACCGTCTTCGGCCCATCTGGTATCGTTGCAATCCCCCTTATGACCTCGGCTAGCGGCATCTTTGCCGGCATGATGGTGTTCATCGGTGGTCTACTTATCTCTTACATTGTTGGCTTCCTAGCTACCTACTTCTTTGGCTGCAAAGACGTTGATTTAAGCTAAATCATTCTAACCCCTATAGGAATGCACTAGCTCGCGTCCTTGAGCTTTGAAGGGCGCACCCTCTCTCTACTTCTCACGACATTGATTTTATTCCGTTATTCGGAAGGGGCTTTGTCGTGCTTAAAAACAATAGAAACGAAAAGGTCGTTCACATGAAAAAGCACATTTTGACTCTACTTCTCCCTACTCTGATGGCATCGAACGCAGCGATGGCCGCTCAACTTTACCAAGCAGAAGACGGGTCGGTTTTGAACATTTACTCTCGTCTTGGCTTTAACGTCACTAATAAAAATGATGAACACGGTGATGCCAACGGCGAATTTGATGGCCGTATTGGTTTGAATGGCTCACAAACTATCAACGAACACGCCTCTGTCATTGGCCAAGCGCAATACCAAGTAGGTGCAGCCGAATACGCCAACCAAGTTAACGACAAGCCTTCTCTGACAGCACGTTACGTTTGGGCCGGTATTGATGCGCAAGATTACGGCCGAATCACAGGTGGCCGTGTTGCATCAGGATTGATCATGTTCACTGACATTGGTGATGTGTTTGCATCATCAGACGTTTCTATGGCACGCCAAGCAAATAAAGTGGACAAAACCGCGACACTGGTTTTCCGTCAAGACGGTACGCTGCAATACCAGAACCGCATTGGTAACTTCGACGCATCTGTCGCTTACATTATTGGTAACAGCACCTCTGAACTCGATTACGGCTACAACGCAGCATTACGTTACACCCTAGAAATGGGCGATTTGGGTACATTAGCCCCTGTAGTTGCAATGCAAAAGAGCAAAGGCGATGCGCGTGAAAATAACGATACCGATTACACCTTCTGGGGAGCAGGTACGCGTTACTACTTGGGTGATTTGATGTTAGGTGCGCTTTACTCAGAAGATGAGCTAGAAGGTTACTTCTCTGAAACCAGTACCGATAAAGTCATGGAGCTGACCGCAGTTTACAGTGTAAATGACAAATGGGCGCTACGTGCTGGTTACCGCTCTCTAGAAAACAGCGACGGCGACGAGCTTGAGCTGAAAGATACGACAGTTGAAGTGCAGTACAAACTGACCCCTCGCTCTTCTATCTACACTAGTTATGTTGACCGTAATGGCTCACGCGGTTACGACAACGCACAAGAAGTCTCGTTTGGTGGTGCACATGCAGATGAAAGCTACTACCACTTCGGGCTACGTTACGAGCTGTAAATGTCCATACACTCGTTTTAGTTAGCTAAGCTTTCCTCCTCGATTATTTTTCCTGCCTTTAAAATATCGAGGAGTGAAATCTTCCTTCTTTTCAGTTACTAGCCACTCAATGAGTTTCCTAATAGGCATTGCTGTCAATTATCATTACATGCATGTTTACTTTTTCATCATTAAGCAAGGTACTCTCTCATCAATTAATCATAACTGAATCAATTTGAGAGCCTTATGCCTGTAAAATTCTGCTCACACTGCAACAAACCGACTGAACACAAACGCGTGATGAAACGCATCAACACTCAACCTGAAAACATCAACGGCAAAACAGCCCGTTTAATGGTGTTAGTATCACGCTGTTTTACCGGTAACCACTATCACGAGTTAACGCCTCAATTCTACTGCCGTACTTGTAATCAACACTTTCTAGGCACTTCAGAGATTAAAGATCTGCACGCTCAAGACAACCTGTCAGTTTAAAATGATTACTGCTTAAAATGATTGCTGTTTGAAATGCTCAATAAACGCCTGCGTTCGCTTTGGTAAATGCTCACGTTTAGGATAAAGAATATAGAGCGGTAGGATCGCATCCGTTTGCCATTCAGGGAGTAACGGAATGAGTTGCGATCGCTCTTCACCGCTGAGTTTCTCCAATGCAAATTCATCCAACATGGCAACGCCGCATCCCGCAAGAGTGGCTTCAAGCATGGATTGAACCAAATTAAAACTGAGTACACTTTGCAAAACCACTGACACTTTTTGTTTGGTTTCCATATGATGGAAGTGCCACGTATCGAGGTTTAACTCTTCATTGCGATACACAATGTGGTCAAGCTGATAAAGATCTTCCGGCGCAGTTATGCTTGGTTTGTTAGACAAGTACGCTTTATGTGCGAACGGTTTACAGTGTAAAGAGCGCAGATGGTGGCCAATATAGCCCTCGGGTGGATTGTTCGTAAAGAAAAACGCCACATCAAAGCCAGACTCAATAAGATCCAAAGGCGTTTCTGAGAAGATCACTTCGAACGTCACTTCCGGATATAACTGGCGAAACTCGATCAATGCTCGGTTCAATAACGCAGCCCCAAATGACGCCGATGCCGCGATGCGCAAATGCCCGGCGACTCGGTCACTTTCCATCACTTGTTCATTAATCTGTTCTGCCCCATCCATCAACCCCTTCACTTGCTGATAAAAGCGCAGCCCATCGTAAGTAAGATTAAATTGCCTTGTTGTACGTTGAATCAACTGTACTGACAGAATCTCTTCTAACTGCCTCAATTGACGGCTCGCGTGCGCGTTTGAGCAACGCAGTTTTTTCGCTGCACCGGCAATACTCTTCTCTTCACATAGAGTGATGTACATCGGCACGTAGCTTAGCCACTTTATTTCCATATGGTAATTATAAATCTCTAAAAACAACCTACTGGAAATAATAGAAAGGCTCTACACTGCTTACAACTTAAAATTGGAACGGAGAATCACGAATGAACGCATTCGATACTTGGTTAAAAGGGCAAGTGATCAAAGACCATGTCACCAACCCGAATATCGAGGTGGGAGATTACAGTTATTACTCGGGGTTTTATCACGGTAAAACATTTGAAGATCAATCGGTTCGTTATTTGATGGGCGACAGCGTTACCCAACAAGAGTGGCAAGATGGCGCTTATAGAGAAGTGGACAAACTGATCATTGGCAAATTCTGTTCCATCGCTTCTGGCGCGACCTTTATGATGGCTGGCAATCAAGGCCATCGGGTAGATTGGATTTCTACCTTTCCATTTTCCCCTGAAGAGTTTGGAGAAGATGTACAAAGCGGCTTTGAACGCGCAGGTAACACCGTAGTAGGTAATGACGTATGGATTGGCAGTGAAGCGATGATCATGCCGGGCGTGAAGATTGGAGATGGTGCAGTGATTGGTGCGCGCTCAGTCATCACTAAAGATGTTCCGCCCTACTCGATTGTTGTTGGTCACAATCATATTGTTCGCCAACGCTTTGACCACGAATGTGTCGCTATGTTGTCAGAAATCAAATGGTGGGATTGGCCCAGTAACCATATTAAACAAGCAATGAAGATAATGTGCAGCAGTGATGTACGCGCGCTTGGTGCTTACTACCAAGAACACATTGCCTAAGTTTAAAAGCAAAAGCCCGTGTACCTCTCAATACACGGGCTTTTTCATTCTTTAAATTAAAGAGTTAAATCGCGACGACGTCTTCTTCCTCTAAATTTGCCGCCACTTTGATTTCGTATTGGTTAAAGCTAAACACACAACCGCCATGGGTACGTTTGGTTGTCACCTGTTCGTCTCCAAATTGCACCGTAACACGGGTAAACACGCGATCTTTGGCTTCGACAATATTCTCTTCCAGTGAGACCTCAAAGTCGTGCTCTGTGTGTTCTAGCTTCTGTTTAACCTCATCAAGACGCTCATTGTTTTGTGCTTTTAATACTTCGATTTGAGCTTGTTCTTCATCAGTACGCTCTGCTTTAGGACGCTTCTTAAATTCAAGTTCCTTACGAATCACATCCATCGTGCCTTCTTGGGCCGATTTGTATTCTTCTTTTAAGCTGGCAATGCGCTCTTTGTGCAAGGCGTAGCGGGCAAAAGCCTCGACTTTCGTGGCGGTATCGCCTTCTACACCAAGTTGCGAACAAAGTACCTTACCTCCTACTTTGGCATCACCACCGCTTAAAGTGCCGTTTTTACCGCTAGCATCAAGTACCGTCAGGTTGCGTCCACACTCAATGTCGTTATTCATGCTGTGCACAGCGAGCTCTATATCCTCGCCAGACTGCAATTCGCAATACTGGGCGTAACTGGCACGAATCGATATTTTGGTTCGAACGTGGCAACTCTTCGGCTGACCATCACTCACTGTGTGGCCAATAATGCCTTTCGCCACTTGGATATCACCCTCAGCTTGTACATCCGCAGATTCAATAAAGCCACCAACGGTAATAGAGCCTGTCGCTTTGACGATCATGCCAGATTCAATGTTGCCGCCAATGATGACATTGCCTTTAAACTTAACGTGTCCGGTATTTACGCCCACACTGTTGAGACACAGCGCATTATCGACCTCGATGGTTTTGTCTTTGATGAGAGGCGTACCAGATACAGAAGCAATCAGAAGATTAGGATCGGCATTGCTAATTTCCGTTCCTTTCCCCGGTTTGATAGGGCTGTCTTTTCCTGCTTGAGGAGGAATCACGCGTCCTTGCACAGTAAAACCTGGAATACCCTTGGTTGCAGGCGTTCGACGCATGACCTCGTCGCCAATATCAACGGCGATGGTTTCACCTAAGTTACGTAAATCAATCTTATCACAAGTGGTTTGGCCTTCTTTCGGCTTGAGGATACGTTTGGTGATGTCTTTGACGAGAGGCGTAAAGATAGCGTCTTTACCTTTAGTTGGTTGTTTACCAACAGCGACGGGTTGAGTGAAGGTTTCTCCGGGTTTAAGTTGATTACTGACGACCATGACTTTTTTGAGCGCCAATTTGTTGATGCCTTTCGACACTCGCGCATGAGCAAGCGCTTGAACGATTTCAGGACCACGCAAACCGCGGCCACCATAAGCGCCAGTGATGTTCATACTAGCGAGCATGTCGTTGTTCGACAGTTCAACTTCTACCTGAGCATTCTTAATCTGTGCGACGACGATGCCTTCGTATGCTTCAGCTTTGCGCTCACGAGCACAGTTAATAAATCGAACCACTTCAGCTTCATCAACAAATGCCTGACTCGCCTCCATCGTTTGAAGCTGCTCTGGCAATTCCTTTTGATTTAGCTCACTTTCCAGTTCAACATCTTCTGGTAGGCGGGCAAAAATCCTCGTTCTGTCTTCTGACCACTCAAGGCATATTTTCCACATAAGCAATCCATTGCTACCCATCACTTATCTCAGTCTAACCAAAAATATTTTCTGAACAAACCTCTCAATTCTCAGAATTAGGCTCACATCACTAAAGGATGCCCGCCAATTTCTGAGCTTGAGGCAGACAAACACAGAATTTCTAAATCGAGTTTGGATTCATTTATTAGTCACACTACCTGAGTTTGACTGGTACATAGCGAGCGATATCTGAATAAAAGTGGAGGTATGCTTAATGGCAATAGTGACTAGACTACAAATTGCTTATTTAGCTCAAATATCAATATCGTTCAAAAGAACGAGTCCCCGTTTACAGTGTAAATTGAGATTATCTTTACACCCTTCCGTAGACCTTGACTAAAAAGAGCCAAATCAAAAGGGAGGATTTACAGTGTAAACCCTCCTCCTTTCAAATCTACTTTTACAGTGTAAATTACTCGCTCTGTTTACACTGTAAATTTAGCTATCAAAACTTGTAGCTCGTTTCTTATATGTGCTTCAACTTGCTTACGTCCCGGCAAGCCATATTGCTTAGCGCACTCACTCCAGTCTTTGTTTAAGAATAATTTACTGATCATCAAGTCAGAGACATCAGCCAAACCACATTGCAGTAACCATTGCTGAATCCAAACAGAGACCGATTCAAAGTTATTACCACCTTGAGCATAACACTCGATTAAAGTGCGCTTCGTTAAATGGGACGGGCAAGTAGATACCGAGGTTGGTAATAGCGCGCGAAGCAAACTTGGCTCTAACTTAGGATACGTAGACGCTGCACTCAATGGCAACAGTTCTTCGAACAGCGATTTAGCTTCGTTTATCCAACCTTGTTGTGAGCCACATTGACGAACCATCAACAACGAGTAACACCCACTTGCCGCATCTCGCATACTTCCGAGGCGAATGGATTCAAAACCAGATTGCTTCCAAAACGCAATCAGTTCTTCTGTTGCACCAAAGCTGGTGGACAAATAAGAGATATGAGGCGGCGTAGATTGTTCCAACTGCTTTAACATTTGTTGGCCAATGCCCTGCCCTTGCAAATCTGGATGCACCGCAATTCGCATGACTCGCAAAGTAGAAAGCGCCCCCACATCAACGTAACCAAGTTGATTGATAATAGTCACTGGTGTTAGGTGCCCTTTCGGACGACGTTTCCCAAGCTGAATATCTTTAACGAGATTCGAATCGAGGTTACCCTCCTCCACAGTTAACATCACCCCGACGACTTCATTGTTATTCTGAGCTACGTAGATCTGGCAATGTTCATCTTGCAAAAGATGCAGCAAATCATTTGGCGAGGTTTGATAATGCGCATTCACAAGTAACGCAAAGCACGTTTTCAATACGGAAGGATTAGAAATCAACGCTGACTTACGGAGATTAATTAATGAAATATCGCCAAGCTCGGCAGGTTGGCTCGAGGTAATTTCTGCATCCAGTAAAAATGCTTGGTACAACCAAGATTCCAAGTTGTCATTTACTGCCCATCGAATAGGTTGTTGAAGATGACAAAGCTTCATTCCAGGTCTTTGCTTTTGTAGCCAATCAACAAACTTAAGCGTGAAGCCACGGCCACAACCTTCATAACCATGAATGGTGGTTGAAAAGACGAGGCGATGATATTGCTCAGTAATCTGCTTAAGCATAGGAACCGGAATCGCGGCGGCTTCATCAACCAATAACAAATCACACTCAGGTAAAGTAGAGAGTAATTCATCCGGTGCGATGAACTGAATGTAACCCTGCCCCGCTTCTAGTCGGTCTTTCTTAACGCGCTCTGCGGTTGATAGCATTCTCTGCGCGTGCTGATAAACAGGTTCGACCGCTTTGATGCTTGGCGCTGTGACGAGAATTCGTAATAGCTTTTGCTCTAGAAGCTGCGCGCATGCAATGCCTAACGCACTGGTTTTTCCTCGACCACGATCGGCGGTTAATACTAAGGGACGTTTACGATGCCCTGTCACTACTTTTTCGATAAAAGAAACCGCTTCAGTTTGCTCGCTAAACTGGTGCGCTTTTTCCGCTTGTATGAAAGCTGGCAATAAAGGTAATGACAAATTCTCCTCAATCACGGTGAGTTGTTGCCATTGCGTTTGCATCCACAATTTGGCTTCATCCGCGTCTTGATTTTTATTGGCAACCACAATCAATAGTCCACCGCCGACAAGCGAGCCAAGAGCCGAAGTAAAACTGTTGGCATCAAGCTCTTTTCTCGCATCAAACAGCAAAACGTCACACTCGCGACCAAGCAACATATTGCCTTGTTTTGCATTTACGCAGTGGGCTTTTTCTAGTTGCCACTCCCCTACGCAGAACCAAGTTTGATTTTGTTGCTTTTGATGGAAGTCGGCAATCAAGGCGTTTTGCCAATCGGCATCACCGTAAATCACCACGCCATTACGTTGAAAGGCTTTGTAAGATTGGAGCTGAAGCTGAGAAAGGAATTCAGATTGTGCGAGCATTACGTGTATCCAAGCGTTGAACTAACGCCATGTTATCACATCTGGATTCATGGAGACTTCGTCAAATTGCAGACATAAAAAAACCGCCCGAAGG
>NZ_JAHGAH010000639.1:0-639 GCF_030248475.1 Vibrio sp. D173a | reverse complement strand
AGTATGACAGATACCATGGGCAGAATGCACGCTGACGCCCAATTTGCTGGTAGCTCTTCTGTACCTGCCCATGTGGCAATGATGGGCTTCATCGGTATGGGTAACAACCCCATGGTAGGAGCAACGGTGGCACTAGCCGTCGCGGTGAGCCAAGCCGCTTAGCCTCTACAACTAATATAAAAACACTAACAATAACGCGAAACAGATAGCCAGTAATTATACTGGCTATTTTTTGTTCTCAACTTGGTCTACTATCTATTCTCAGATGAGTAACACAGGTTAACTCCATCTTTATTAAGGGAATAATATGAAAGAGCTGATCATTCACACCATCACGGTCTTTATGGGTTTCTTCGCCATCATGAACCCCATAGCCAACACGCCGATCTTCTTAGGGCTTACCGGAGACAACGACAGAGAGACCGTAAAATCCATCGCTTTTCGCTCGGTGTTTATCGCCTTCATCATCATCAGCACTTTCGCGATTTCTGGCAAGCTGATCTTTGATCTGTTCGGTATCACGCTGTACGCGCTCAGAATAACAGGTGGCATATTGGTGTTCTTGATCGGATTTCACATGCTGCAGGGCGATTCCACCCACAGCAAAGCTAAAGAGAAGGTTCACTCTGACGCCCAACA
>NZ_JAHGAH010000638.1:0-729 GCF_030248475.1 Vibrio sp. D173a | reverse complement strand
GCACGAAGGCTTCATCAACTTCAACGCAGGTACTACTGGCGTGAGCATGGTTGAAGGTCGTATCTCTGCTGGTGTAGTTGTCGGTAACGGTTCTGACATCGGCGGCGGTGCTTCTATCATGGGTAGTCTGTCTGGCGGCGGTACAGTTGTGGTTTCTATCGGTGAGAACTCACTGCTAGGTGCAAACGCGGGTCTTGGTTTCCCTCTAGGTGACCGTTGTACTGTTGAATCTGGCCTGTACGTAACTGCGGGTTCTAAAGTACGCATGCTTGATTCTTCTGGTCAAGAAGTTGAAGTCGTTAAAGCTCGTGACCTAGCTGGCGTTTCTGACCTTCTATTCCGTCGCAACTCAGTGACAGGTCAAATCGAATGTCTTGCTAACAAGTCTGCTGTTGAACTAAACAGCGAGCTGCACAGCAACAACTAATCTAGATGCTAGAAAATACGAAGCCGCTGGGGTTAAATCCAGCGGCTTTTCTTTTGTCTTCATCAAGTTGAAAGCATTATACTTTCTCAGCGGCTAGCTGCTCTAGCGCTTGAATTGAGGTTTCAGAGACCAGTGCGCCATCGAGGTAGTAGCTGACGTTATCGCCATCGCGCACCCCCATCAATACCGCTTTTTCACCATCGTTGTAGGTAATGTCCATACGAATGGTATTTTCATCAATTTGCTGCATCTCTCCAGACTGGATTTGACGTTGATAAGTGATCGGGGCAACCGGCGCCTCT
>NZ_JAHGAH010000637.1:0-546 GCF_030248475.1 Vibrio sp. D173a | reverse complement strand
TCGGTAATCTTCAAACCATTAGCACCAGGGAAAGAAACCCACGTGTCCATCAAAGGCAGCGACGATACTGCGGTTTTATGATTTGGTCGCTCTTGATAAAAAGCGTCTAAAGATTGAGCTGCTATTTGGTTGGGCGGCATATAACCCGTAAAATGTGGGATCTGTTGATTTCCCTCTGGACCAGTGATGTATTTGATGTATTTCCACGCTGCTTCCTGTTGTTTCTTATCTTTAGAAAGCATAACAACCGCATTACCACCCACTGGCAAAGTGCCACCATCACGTACTTCTGGGAATTGGACTGTCTTCAGTTCAAACTTATCGCCAATAGTGCCTGCGCCAAATGAACGTTCTGCACTTCTGCGCTGGTAGTCCGGCATGTCGGCTTTAGTATGCATTTGAGCCAATTGGTTGATCGCCCACTGTCCCTCTTCTCCGTCGAATGCTACTTTCCCGTCACGTAAAATATCGCCGCCTTGTGACATAACAAGAGATAGCCATAACCAATTTCCTGTGATGTTCCAGTCGTAATACATGCCTTTAGGG
>NZ_JAHGAH010000636.1:0-1215 GCF_030248475.1 Vibrio sp. D173a | reverse complement strand
CCAAACCGGATCTGGGTTGTCGAGGTGCAGGTGTCAAACTGATCAATAGCCAAGATCAGCTAGAACAGTACATTGCATCCTTCCCAAATCAGGCTCGATTTTTACTGCAAGAAAAGGCGCCATATCAAGCTGAAGCCGGCGTGTTCTATGTTCGCTATCCAAATAAAAAGCAAGGTGAGATCATCTCGATCACCCTCAAATATTCACCAATGGTGACAGGGGATGGCACCTCTACACTCAAGCAATTAATTGAAAGCAATCCAAGAGCTGGGCAGCTCAGTCACCTCTATCTCCCAAGGCATAAAGGCAAGTTGGATCATGTGCTCGCAGAGGGTGAAGAATTTCAACTGGCATTCGCAGGCAGCCATAGCCGCGGCTCTATTTTTAGAGACGGCAATCAATACATCACCAAAGCGCTCACTGAGCGTTTAGATGAGATATTTAACGACTTCGATGGCTTCCACTATGGACGACTGGACGTCAAGTTCAGGGACATACATAGCCTGATGCAGGGCGAAGATTTTACAATCCTTGAGGTCAATGGCGCGAGCAGTGAAGCGGCACATATCTGGGATCGAAACACACCGCTGAAAGAGATATTTTCTACGCTACTTCAGCAATATCGCATTCTTTATGACATTGGCGCTCAACAGAAACAACGGGGCCATCAGCCTCCCTCTTTCAAGAGCCTGATTGACGCGTGGCAAGAAGAGCGACGCCTTGTTCAACAATATCCAACCACCGATTAACTTTGTACGAGGATCATGAATGAACCCGATAGCCCAACCGAGCGCCCTCACTTCTTTCTCTCCTAGTATCAAAGGAGCGGTAGAGATATTGAATCAAGGCCTAGAATTTTTGTTAGCCATTTCTGACAGCGACTATTTGACAAGCGCTAAGCCTCACGTCACTAGCTCTATTGGTGAGCACACACGTCATACGCTCGATCTTTTCCACGCTTTGATTTTAAACGAGGACTCAAGCGTCGATTACAACACTCGCCGCCGTGGTCACCCAGTTGAGTACGACCGCTCATTGGCTGTGAAAGAGATCCATTACGTGATCAACTGGCTTGAGCGATTGGACAACAGTGATCTCAAAGCGCCTATCACGATCCAAACCGAGGTTTCAATGGATGCTCAGGTATTCGCAAATCTGCCATCGACACTCGAGCGAGAGATCACTTTTGCAGCGCTGCACGCCAATCATCACTAC
>NZ_JAHGAH010000635.1:0-777 GCF_030248475.1 Vibrio sp. D173a | reverse complement strand
TTTTAACCAATCTGAGACCCAGAAGGCCCGATATAAGAGACTTGTGCTCCTTGATCAAAGGCAGCGACCTCGAAGGCACATCGAGTTCGAGTAGAGGCTTTTTCAAAGATCAGGGCAATGTTTTTGCCGCTCAGTTTCTTCTGTTCAGTACCTGCATACTTAGCTTTCTTAAGATCGGCCGACAAATCCAACAAGAATTGGATCTCTTTTGGAGTAAAGTCGAGCAATTTTAGAAAGTTACGATTGCGAAGATTAAAAGCCATATCTCGCTCCTTGAGCAAATAGAATCAATGAAGGCTTTAGTTAAACATAAAAATGCTATATTTGTGAATATTTATTTTATTAATTTCATAAAAAAGACCAGCACGTATTGGCTGGCCTGAATAAAAGAAGAGAGAGTATTGAAATTAGATACCAACCTGTTACTGAACACTGACGACGCAAAATACAACGGCAGTGGCTTTGAGGTTAAGCAAGTTGCTGAGATTGAATCCGTAGAAAGTGAAGGCCTAGAGGCATCAATTGAGCTACGTCTGCCGCCGTTATCAACGGTTTTCTACAAGTTAAATTAAGTTGTTGGGTAATTAGCTCAGACTACTAGAAAGTAAAATGGGAGCCTCTGGGCTCCCATTTTTTATGTCTGATTCGTCTGCTTACGGTTCAAGCAGCAGAGTTGTTTGCTTAGCTGGGTCTAAAGTTAGTCATTTTGAAAAGCGAGCGACCAATAACAGTTTCAATGACTTGCTTTGCATTACTTCCAAAGCTTTCGATAGCTTT
>NZ_JAHGAH010000634.1:0-582 GCF_030248475.1 Vibrio sp. D173a | reverse complement strand
ATACGTGCGCCGCTCTTAGGATTTCGACTTCACTATTGCCATACAGACGACGAGTACCGCCAAATCTTTGGTCATAATTTTCAGAAGCTGGAGTGGTCAATTCACGCATTGTTGCCGCCAATTTTGTTGCATTAGAAAAAGAAAGAGTGCGTTTTATACGCACTCTTGAATAAAAAGTCTAGGGGATTAGCCGCTGTTGTTCAACGTACTCCGTTACTCACTCTTTTCGGGAGGCAAAGCCCACGGCGCTTCAGTTGCGCTGCCGTCTAAACCAAGTTTCCAAACACGTCCAAAGTGCTTGTAATGCCCCGCTTCAGTACCGGCTCTTGCGCCCATACCGTGGTAAAGATCGAGATGGTTCTGCTTCACCGCACCACCTGTATCAAGCACTAATAGCAGACGAAGTTGGTGAGCCCCACTCCAAGTACCATCAGCATTTAATAGTGGGACTTCTGCGAGAATTGGAGTGCCCATTGGTAGGATCGTTCTATCGCCCGCAACTGCAGCCATTGGTAATAGTGGAATACCGGCACTTCCCATAACGGAGAGGTCTTCATTCGCTTGGAAGAAAACGAACGACGG
>NZ_JAHGAH010000633.1:0-553 GCF_030248475.1 Vibrio sp. D173a | reverse complement strand
GTCATATTCATACCCACCGTGGGCTTGATAGAAGTGTTCACCCAGCAAGCTTTGCCATGCTTGGCTCCAACCACACAGAGGAGGCACGCTATCGCCACTTGGCAGTGACAAGCGAATCATACCGCCTCGATCCAAGCCTTTGCGTTCAACAATCGCGTTGGTGCACTGTGTTGTTCCCAGCATCGCGTGCTGAACTTGATGCCCCTCTACTCCAGCTTGTGAGAGCAGAGCCGTAATGGCGTTATCGATCCCGCTGGAGATATCATGTGTGGTGGCTGTCTTAATCTTCGCGATCACATTGAGGTTTGCATCCAGTAGTACACCATCGGTGTTGGTACCGCCAACGTCAATTCCGAGACGACAGTAATCAATCTGGTTATTGCTCATACTACTCCCCCTTTAATACCGCTTTTAATTGTTCAATTGGCTGATAATCTACGCTGTATCCGAACTACCCTGGACCCGCGACCTGTATACCCTTTTCAGAGCGCCACTTTGGGTCACAAGGGTAAGCAATAAGGTCGATTCGTTGACCATAGCGCAGTTGCTCTGT
>NZ_JAHGAH010000632.1:0-2735 GCF_030248475.1 Vibrio sp. D173a | reverse complement strand
TCAGTGAAAAACACTATTTCTTCTTTATTATATTTTCCAGGTTCTGACAATTGATACAATGACTTTTGAAGGTGTTCATCATGTACAAAAAGTATAGTTGGGTAGATTTTCGACAAGACTTCTTTAGATTTCTCTGATGTACAATAAAAAACATTCCCTGCAATACCCGACGGAAATTTATAAGTATACTCCAAACCATGTGGAATACATGTAAGACATACACCAAATTTCGCGCACAAACGCTTCTCAACCATCGCAAAGCGATCTTCTTTGTTACCAGTAACGAGATCAGAGACTAATCCTGACTTTAAAAAACAAAAAAGTAACTGTTCGTATATAGATTTCAGTGCAACACGGAAAGAGTAGTTGGAAATGATCCTAGCAGTAACTCTACTCCCAAAAATGCTATCAACCTCTCTAATTAAAAACGAAAAGTCTCTAAACGCTGAGCCTATAGATTTAAACATAGCAATCAAACACTGGCCAAACGAAAAGTAAGAAAACATTGACTGCAATTTTCTATTACGATACACGATATCTTCTGATAGAAGCAATATCGATTCCTGTTCATTTATTAAACTTAGCTTACTATGTGAAGCTTTAGAACGAACAATTGCGATGCTTTTCGCTGTTGCTTTCCGTCGTTTAAAGTTAAATAACTTCCTTAGTGTAACTAAGGTAAAACAAACAAGACAGGCTAAAAATAATTTAGCCCATGGAAACAAAAAAATAAGACTACTGCTCTTTTGAGGAGGATTATTTTTTCGTTCAACTAGGTCATTCCAAAGAAAGTGTGAGATCGAGTTGCCTTTCGATTTAACTAAAATGTCATCTTCTTTAATTAGATATTCCCATTCCTTTTGTCGAATATAATAGTTAATAAAAATTTCGTTGGAATAGTCTGATATGATTCCAAATTTAATATATTCGACTCCAACATTTTTAGAAAAATCCTCTTTAGCGAGCTTAGTGTAGTCGACAAGGGAGTAACCTCCCCCTTCATCAGCAATAAGTTCGCCTTCATTATTTAGAGTTATATATCGCACTACTTGATTCCTAAATATTTTTTTACTCTTTTAATCAGAGATGCATATGGGAAAAGTAGAGTTTTAAAAACTCCATAATTTTTTTTAAAATAAAGTTTAACAAGTGGATCGTTTTTTACAATTGGTGGTGTGGCTTTTGCTATAAATATTCCATCTTCGACGTAAATCTTATCTTCTTTCTCCCGCGTTTCATGTGTCCCTAACCCAATACCAATATTAGTAATGAAGTTTACTGGTGGGATAACATGAAGCTGACGAGAAGATCGAAATACTAGATCATAAGAGTAAGCCCAAGAGTTCACTATACCATCTAACATTAGATTATGTATTCCTTTTACATGACGGCTTTCCCAAAAACTAAGGTTTTCCATAATATAGGGCGGTAAGTCAGGTTGATAGCCAAATTCAACATCTATTGAGTTGATACGATCTGACCAACTTGCCCACCCCCAACAAAAGAACTTGGATGAGAAGTGTATGTCGCAACTATTATCAGCTTCTATTTCACGACGCCCGGCAATTGACGCAATTTTTTTTTCGTTTCGAAATACTTCCAAATAATATGCAATATAATCAAAAAAGCCGGGACTAGGTATACAATCATCTTCCAATACGATCCCTTCTTTAACATGACTAAAAAACCACTGAATCGCTGAGCTCACAGCTAATTTACATCCCAAATTACGGTCATTGTAAAGTGTAAAGATCTGACAGTTCCAATCAATATGTTCGTCAACTATTTTTTTAACATCATGTACTAAGGCGGCTTCCCCTTTAACCGTTTCTCTTGCACCATCACATGCTATATATAGAAAGGCAGGCTTAATATCTCTCAATGCATCGATTAAAGCTCGTGCTGAACCTGGCCTATTGAATAAAAGGATTAGTATTGGGACATTTCTAGCCTGTAATTCCCAATTATTTATAAATTTCAAACCAAATCACTCCAAATTAACAATTAATTTTTATTACTTTTCCGAGCTATAAAATAAGACTACAACAGCGACATAAGAAGGGAACATAATGTTTGCGGAAATAATTGATGCGCTAAACATGCCACCCATTAAGTATATTATATATACAAGAGCGAAGAAACACATTAACTCATTGCCTTTTCTAGTAAAGTTACTTGTATATTTTGCCAATAGAAAGATAGGGAAAATTAAAGCTACAATGAATACTGATCCTATAACTAATCCAAAAACCATCCATAGCTCTAGAAAAATATTGTGAGGATAATACATTGTATTTTTTTCTTCTAATCCACTACCAAACATCGGAGCCAGCGAGATTTGTTCTAACGTTTGACTGTATGTTGCTATTCTTATACCAGAACTCGCATCTTCATTTGAGCCAACATCGAGTAAACGATCAACAAATATAGAGATATTATCGATAAAGCTAACTTCAGAAACAACAGCTAAAATAAATGGGGATAAAGTAATAAACATCAAAAACAACAGCAATAGTTTGATCAGCTTCCCTTCAATTATTAGAAATATTGAAAAGACTAGGATAAAGACGATCAACGGCCCCCTAGATCCAGTCATAAATATAGCAACAATTACACAGAATGTTAGAGAAATAACAGCTATCCGTTTATAAAAGACTCCGTTTACGTTGAGTAGTAAACATACACCAGCCAACCATGTGACGATAATAAAATACCCTAAAGAAATCGGGTTAAAC
>NZ_JAHGAH010000631.1:0-1395 GCF_030248475.1 Vibrio sp. D173a | reverse complement strand
CCAGCGATACGACCATAAGTGAAGATATCGATCAGCGCGTTGCCACCAAGACGGTTACAGAAGGGGAAGAGCATCATCATGACAGAAAAAGACGCTGTGAAATGCGAAAGTTATGCCCAAGAGAACTGGTGGTATCTGCCAGTATCTGCACAGTTTGACCAAGCATCACAACACAAAGTTATGCAAAAAATAGAAGAGGTTATGGAATACTATGGATCACCGTCTACTTGAAATCGTTGCTTGCCCAGTGTGCAAAGGTAAATTAACTTTTGACAAAGATAAGCAAGAACTGATTTGTAAACTTGATCGACTTGCGTACCCAATTAAAGAGGGTATTCCTGTGCTTCTTGAGCCTGAAGCGCGCGCAATCTCAATGGATGAAGGTAAATAATCATGTCGTTTACGGTCGTTATTCCAGCTCGTTATCAATCGAGCCGCTTACCGGGTAAGCCTCTCGCTGATATCGGTGGTAAGCCGATGATCCAGTGGGTCTATGAGCAATCACTTAAAGCAGGTGCAGATAAAGTTATCATTGCGACCGATGATGCACGTGTAGAAAAGGCTGCTAAAGCTTTTGGTGCCGATGTTTGCATGACATCACCTAAACATGAGTCTGGTACTGAGCGTCTGGCTGAGGTGATTGATGTCATGAAGATCCCTGACGATCATATTATCGTGAACGTACAGGGCGACGAGCCTCTGATTCCACCTAGTATTATCAATCAGGTGGCGAACAACTTAGCAGCGAGCCAAGTGCCAATGGCAACACTCGGTGTTGAAATCACAGAAGTGGATGAAGTTTTCAATCCAAATGCAGTGAAAGTTGTCACGGATAAAGATGGTTATGCGCTTTACTTTAGTCGTGCGACGATTCCATGGGATCGTGATGCCTACGCCAATAACGGCACTAGCGCTGAATCACCGCTGCTAAGACATATCGGAATCTACGCGTACCGTGCTGGTTTTATTAATACCTATATCAATTGGGAACCAAGCACGCTAGAACGTATTGAGTGCTTGGAGCAACTGCGAGTGCTTTGGTATGGTGAAAAGATTCACGTAGATATCGCGGCTGAAGCGCCAGCTCCGGGTGTTGATACTCCAGACGATTTGGAAGCGGTTAGAGCTATAATCGGTTGATGATTAGCCTTGATGCCATCTAAGTTGAATTTAATCTAAACCTCGCGTCGTAGCGGGGTTTTGTCTTTTTAGGTCATCGTAATTTGATTGGCGTTAATCGAGATCAAAGATAGTTCGTCAATAAAACCCCGTCGAGGATTAATGTGAGATTTACCTCGCTCCAAATCTAATTTTTCTCTATAATATGCCGCCTGTTAACGCAGTCGCGTTATGCGAGTGCGGAATATAACTTACGAAGAAACGTGGAGTAAAACA
>NZ_JAHGAH010000630.1:0-744 GCF_030248475.1 Vibrio sp. D173a | reverse complement strand
GCTCGACTCAGCCAATAGCTTTGTTCCTGTTGATCAGGCATTCCCTTTTAATTACTACCAGCAAGACGGTAAAGTGCTTATCGACTGGCAAGTAAAAGAGGGCTACTACCTCTATCAACACAGTCTTGATTTTACAGGTCAAAATCTCACTATCGGCCCTGTAGAGATGGAAAACGGGCAACCTTACCAAGATGAGTTTTTTGGCGAGGTAAGCATTTATACTCAGCCGTTGTTTGTGCAGGTCCCACTACAGAGCTACCAAGACGGTTCTCAGCTGGTTGTTAAGTATCAAGGCTGTGCCAAAGCCGGTTTTTGTTACCCACCTGAAATTCGCGTCTTAGATATCGAGCCATTTACGCCGTCAGCAAATGCAGCTGAAGGGGCGACAGAGCAAGGTATCTCTTCAAACTCCGCGACATCAGAGCCTGTGACATCAGAACCGACGCTATCTGAACATAGCGTAGAAGAGCGCAGCACAACTCCAGCCTCAAAAGAAGCAGGGCTTGCTGAACAGTTAGGTGACAGTTGGTGGACACCGCTTCTATTCCTGGCCTTAGGTGTTGGCCTCGCCTTCACGCCATGTGTCCTGCCTATGTACCCGATTCTAACAGGCATTGTGTTGGGCGGTGGTAAACTAAGCCAAGGCCGAGCGCTGATGCTGTCGTTTACCTATGTGCAAGGTATGGCGCTCACCTACACCCTGCTTGGTCTTGTGGTCGCATCCGCGGGTATGCAGTTCCAAGC
>NZ_JAHGAH010000063.1:0-36095 GCF_030248475.1 Vibrio sp. D173a | reverse complement strand
GTGTCATTGACTCGATCTCTGCTTCAAACAACTTGGAAAGAGCTCGCTATTCCACGGCGTTGTTTTCCTTGACCTCGAATCAATGACAACGCTCTGAATCCAGCATCTTGAAGTCACTTGGGTATATAGGATGCTAGTTGATGTGTGTCCGCATCGATGAGTCTTTTAATGACAAACTTCCCTCACATCGCTACAATCGCCCTCCTTTTTACCACCAAACTGTATTAGGCAAGCTATGCGAGTTGTATTAGGCCCGATGGAAGGCGTTTTGGACCATTTAATGCGCCAAATCCTGACCGAGATAAACGACTATGATCTGTGTGTGACAGAGTTTGTTCGAGTCATCGATCAGCTATTACCTGATCACGTATTCCATCGTTTGTGTCCTGAGCTGCTTCAAGGCTCACAGACCGCATCTGGCGTGCCTGTTCATGTTCAATTGCTTGGCCAAGAGCCGAATTGGATGGCAGAAAACGCAGTCAAAGCAGCGGAACTGGGCGCTCGTGGTATTGATCTTAACTTTGGTTGTCCGGCAAAACTGGTAAACAAAAGTAAAGGTGGCGCTGCGCTTCTTCAGCATCCAGAGTTCATTCACAACATCGTAAAAGCATGTCGTGATGCCGTACCAAGCAATATTCCTGTCACTGCGAAAATTCGTCTCGGTTGGGAAAATCCTGAAGACTGCTTCGAGATTGTAGATGCGATTCAATCTGCTGGAGCAAATGAGCTGACGGTTCACGCTCGAACAAAGCAAGGTGGTTACAAAGCCTCGGAAATCAAATGGGAATACATTACCCAGATCCGTGATCGTTTTTCTATCCCGCTCATCGCTAATGGCGAGATTTGGAACTACGAAGATGGCCAACGCTGCATTGAGACCACAGGAGTGAATTCTCTGATGGTATGTCGTGGCGCATTCAATATTCCAAACTTGGGTAACATGGTGAAACACAACCAGCAACCAATGGCTTGGCCAGAAGTTGTCGAGCTGCTGATCTATTACTCTCAGTTTGAAATGAAAGGCGATAAAGGTTTGTATTATCCGAACCGCGTTAAGCAATGGTTTTCTTACCTACGCCAAGCCTACCCTGAAGCAAATGAGTTGTTCCGCGAAATTCGTACATTCAATAAGGCAGCACCGATCGTTGAGCACATTCAACGTTACCGCGACGAGCTGCTATCTCGCGTCGCATAGTGGTTGAGATAGTTTGAGAGCAAAGTGAATTAAGAATAAGAAAAAGGGCGATGAATTCGCCCTTTTGTGTTTCTATCGCTCGCTAGTCCTAGTGACAAATTTTGTTTTTGCCCGTACTTTTCGCTTCATAAAGCTTCTCATCGGCAAGCTTAAATAGCTCATCAAAGCTTTCCAGTTGAGCAGCAGACTTAAACTCCACCCCACCAGAAACGGTAAAACCACCAGCAACCACCTTGCGTGAACTCTTAGCGATCGCCTTTCTTACTCGTTCTAAAATTCGAAGCATACTTTCAAAATCTTCGTCGTAGATAGCAAGTACAAATTCTTCACCACCGAAGCGTGATGCTGCATCTGAATGACGAATATTGTCTCGGATGCAGTTTGCCACCAAACGAATCGCATCATCCCCCACATCATGTCCATGGGTGTCATTGATTGATTTAAAGTCATCAATATCGAATACCGCCAGCGCGACGTGTTTTTTAGTCATCTTATTGCGCCATACAGCCTGTATACCACGTCGATTCAATAACCCAGTCATTGGGTCTTTCGCAGCCAACTCTTTGAAATAGCGACGCTCTGTTTGAGTGTTGACTAGGAACAATGCCACTGTGCTCAAAACATAAATAAAGAAAGCTACCGCGACGCTGTACTTCTCGAACGCCAATAGATTCTTCAATTCACTCCAAAGGTCGTATTCGTAGAAAATACGGTGATTAGCACTCAAACGCTCATGCTCTATCGGCTTTAAACGCATCACATTGTCAGGAACATCTATTACAGCAGAAATGATGTGTAGCTTACCTGCCAGGTTTTCATTTGCTTTTAATAACCCATCAACATCGAAATCAATCGATAACACGCCTTGGTGCTCATCTTTTTCATAAATGGGCACGGTTAAACTTACGACTTGGCCATCATGTCTGTCTAACATAGGCGCAGGGCCTGACATGGTCACTTTCATCGTCTCTTGAGCTGTTTTTTGCCAGAATGGTCTCGCCTTTAGCGTCTCCCACAGCTGTTGAGAGAAATATTGAGCATAGGTATCTGGCGAGGAGATGATGTAGCCTCGTTGATCAATGTAATGAATCGCAACGATATAGGACTCAATGTCATGAAGGAAAGAGAGAGATGGTGCAAAGCCAGCTTTTTTTTCTGCCAACTTAAACAGCTTAGAGCCGGGTTGGCAAAGCGATTTTTGTCCCACGATCATGTAGTTCAACTCCACTGCAGGTAACCCACCTGAGTGTTTGTGCTCTAATAACAAAACATCTATCGGCCATACGTAACATAAGCCATTTTTTTCCATATGGTTATGTTCTTTAAATAGCGGGTGCGCGGGATTCGAGTAGTTAACAAAACTGTAGTCCAACGCGGTCAATACTTTGATTGCGCGATCGATGGCACGGTCAACTTGAGAGTACTCTAGCGTGATGTAACGATTCATCGCATCGTAGTAGTTCTTTGCTGTCACCAGCATGACAACACAGAATAAAAAGAGTGGGAAGAAGATGACAAACTTGAGGCTAAATCGCCTTTTATTACCCATTGAGCACCATTGTTTCTAATAATATAAGCCCTTCGAAAGCTTAGATCATCGAAGGGCTGTTTATAGTTTTATATTTATGCATTCATAAATTTTAATAAAGAAGGCGCTCGAAGTCACTCTATCTGCCATATTTTGAAGTTCATTGCTGGGATGCTGACAGAAAAATGACGTTCACCATTTACAACTTCACCTTTGTCTAATAATTGATACAACTGTTTTGCATTTAAGCCAACTTGCCATAATGGAAGGTTAACATTTCGGTCGTATTCATCGAGGTTAAATGCCACAACTATTGCTTGCGAATTCCTATCCACTTTTGATAAATCGGCAACCACTCAGAAGCCTCAATCAGCTCCCAAGGAAAGCAACGACGGTTATCAGGATCTTGTCGGCCTTCCAACCTAACTTCACTACCATAATAAAGGCATGGCGTGCCGACTTAAGTCATGATCAAACCCAATGCAAGGCGCATTTTTTCCTTAACGCCATTCAAAATCGTCAAAAAACGGGCGACATCATGACTATCTAATTGACTCAGTTGAGACAGTTGGTAGGCAAATGGTGCTTTTGCTCGTGCATCATCCACCCACTCTTTGAAATCTAGCGCGTTAATGTCGATCGGTTCGTACATGATGTCTTGCTTAGCAATCAGGGCACTTTTTGTGCATCTATTTTTCATTATTAACGCTAACTCTCGGGAAAGAAAAGCAAGACTTAACAACAATATAACATTTGTGTTCTCGCAATCGGTACGAAAGGCGGTTATTGCAAATTAGAAAGGAGTGAAGTCAGAAGTACGGGTATAAAAAATGGAGTGGCATTTGCACACTCCATTCCAGTAATTGTGGTTTTTTCGGGTCTAGAACCAACGTTCGAGTGCCGTTTTGTCTAATTGACGGAATGCACGGTTCAGGATGACTGCAAGCTCTTTGTATCGCGGGCGCGCTTTGACTGGCTCGAGCGCAAATCCTGTTTCAGTGATTTTTTGGTGCAGTTCGCGATACCAAGACGCTAATGCAGGGGGCAGTTTGGTGTTGGAACGACTGCCCAGCCACCACATACCTTGCAGAGGCATACTGATTGCGAACAATGCAACTACGATGGCTTGAGGCAGTGCATCATAGTTATTGAAAGCCATTTGAGTGAGCACACTGATCGCTGCGACCGCTGGCATCACTTTAATGCCAAAACGCGTTGCTTTAATAATGCGTTGTTCGGGAAAAATGGCGTTCAGCTCTTTACGAACCGGCCAGATCTCCATGTAACTTTGGCCGTCTTTCAGGCTATGGATCAATCCGACTTGTTTGCTCATACCGCTCTCTCACTAAAAAATAGTTGAACATTTCAACTGAAGGCGCAAAAAATTGATGAAAGTTAATATTCTTTCAAAATTTTTTTGTTATCATTGCTTATTATCGCTATCCTTTGCAGACCCTCAATCTCATTGTTGCTGTTATTTACAATTTAAGCAACTCCGAGATTTTATTCTGCACGGATCGCTTCATAGTGGTGGATGGGTTCATCACTATTCATTTATACGGAATTAGAACAATTTTTGACCAAGATTAGTACGCACCCTTGGCGGTATCGTCTATTCTTGTGATTAATTTTTCATCCTTTAACTGATTTTGATCAGACGAATAACAGGTAGTCACACATGTCTAAGCTAGTTTTAGTTTTAAACTGCGGTAGTTCTTCTCTTAAATTTGCTGTTGTTGATGCAGAAACAGGTGCAGAGCACCTATCAGGTCTTGCTGAATGTCTTCACCTTCCTGAAGCACGTATCAAGTGGAAACTTGACGGTAAACACGAAGCTCAACTAGGTAACGGTGCAGCACACGAAGAAGCACTAGCGTTCATGGTTGAAACTATTCTTGCTTCTAAGCCAGAGCTTAAAGCTAACCTAGGCGCTATCGGTCACCGTATCGTACACGGTGGTGAGCAGTTCACTCAATCTGCACTGATCACTGATGACGTACTAAAAGGTATTCAAGACGCTGCGACTTTCGCACCGCTTCACAACCCAGCGCACATCATCGGTATCGAAGCTGCTAAGCACAACTTCCCAGAGCTTCAAAACGTTGCTGTATTCGACACTGCGTTCCACCAAACTATGCCTGAAGAGTCTTTCCTATACGCTCTTCCATACAAACTATACAAAGAGCACGGTATCCGTCGTTACGGCATGCACGGTACTTCACACCTATTCATCACTCGTGAAGTTGCAGGCCTACTAAACAAACCAGTTGAAGAAGTAAACATCATCAACTGTCACCTAGGTAACGGTGCTTCTGTTTGTGCAATCAAGAACGGTCAATCTGTAGACACTTCTATGGGTCTTACTCCTCTTGAAGGTCTAGTAATGGGTACTCGTTGTGGTGATATCGACCCAGCTATCGTATTCCACCTACACGACGCTCTAGGTTACTCTGTTGAACAAATCAACAACATGCTAACTAAAGAGTCTGGCCTTGCTGGTCTAACTGAAGTGACTTCTGACTGTCGTTTCGTTGAAGACAACTACGGTGAGAAAGAAGAAGCAACACGTGCAATGGACGTGTTCTGTCACCGTCTAGCTAAGTACGTAGCGGGTTACACAGCTTCTATGGAAGGTCGTCTAGACGCAATCACTTTCACTGGCGGTATCGGTGAGAACTCTGGCCCTATCCGTGAAATGGTTCTAAACCGTCTAGGTATCTTCGGTATCGAAGTTGATGGTGAAGCTAACCTTAAAGCACGTTTCGGCGGCGAAGGCACTATCACTACAGCTAACAGCCGTATCCCAGCAATGGTTATCTCTACTAACGAAGAGCTAGTAATTGCTGAAGACACTGCACGCCTAGCAGGTCTTTAATAGATTTAACTGGCTAGCCACTCGGCTAGCCAGTTTTTCTTCCAAAAGAATTTCTTAGGGGCTTAACTCCTATTCTCTGAATTATTCATGGAATAAGAGTTGAGCTTTTATCCCCCAATAGCTAAAGGTACTCTACGAATGTCTCGTACTATTATGCTTATCCCTGCAAGTGCTGGTGTTGGTCTAACTAGCGTAAGCATGGGTGTTCTTCGCGCAATGGAGCGCAAAGGCGTTAAGGTTTCTTTCTACAAACCAATTTCACAGCCACGTTCTGGCGGTGATCAACCAGATCTAACTTCAACTATCGTTGGCTACAACAGCGATATGAAGATCGGTCAACCACTAGCGATGTCTGTTGCTGAAAGCCTAATTGGTAACGACAACATGGACGAGCTGCTAGAAACTGTTGTTGAGCGTTACAACCAGATCAACAAAGATGCAGACGTAACGCTTATCGAAGGTCTAGTACCAACTCGTAAGCACCCATTCGCTAACCAAGTGAACGCAGAAATCGCTGCAACTCTAGGTGCGGAAATCGTTCTTGTTGCAACTCCTGGTACAGATAACCCAGCTCAACTTAAAGAGCGCATCGAAGTAGCATGTTCTAACTTCGGTGGTACTAAGAACAAGAACATCTCTGGCGTAATCATCAACAAGCTAAACGCGCCTGTTGACGAAGCTGGCCGTACTCGCCCTGACCTATCTGAAATCTTCGACGATGCAGACAGCGCCCAGCAAAACGAAATGAAAGTGATGGAAATCTTCAACACTTCTCCAATTCGTGTACTAGGTTGCGTGCCATGGAGCATCGATCTTATCGCTACTCGTGCAATCGATATGGCTCAGCACCTAAATGCTGACATCATCAACGAAGGTGACATTGCGACTCGTCGTATTAAGAGCATCACTTTCTGTGCACGTTCTCTGCCAAACATGATTGAGCACTTCAAACCAGGTTCTCTACTTGTTACTTCTGCAGACCGTCCAGACGTAATCGTTGCAGCAGCACTTGCAGCAATGAACGGTGTTGATATCGGTGCAGTACTTCTAACTGGCGGTTACGACATTCCTGAAGAGATTGCAGGTCTATGTAAGCCAGCATTTGAAACGGGTCTACCGATCTTCAAAGCACAAGGTAACACTTGGCAGACTTCTCTAAACCTACAGAGCTTCTCTATCGAAGTTCCTGCAGACGATAAAGAGCGTATCGAGTTCATCAACGAGCACGTTGCCGGTCACATCGACGGTAACTGGATCGAGTCTATGACTGAGGGTACTCAAAAGTCTCGTCGCCTAAGCCCACCAGCATTCCGTTACCAGCTAACTGAGTTAGCTCGTAAAGCTGGCAAGCGTATCGTTCTTCCTGAAGGTGACGAGCCACGCACAGTTAAAGCTGCGGCTATCTGTGCTGAGCGCGGCATCGCGGAGTGTGTGCTTCTAGGTAACCCAGACGAAATCCGTCGCGTTGCAGAGCAGCAAGGCGTAACACTAGGTGCTGGCGTAACTATCATCAACTCTGATGAAGTTCGTGAAAACTACGTTGCTCGTCTAGTTGAGCTACGTGGTGCGAAAGGCATGACTGAAGTTGTTGCTCGCGAGAAACTACAAGATTCAGTATTCCTTGGCACAATGATGCTTGAGAACGACGAAGTAGACGGTCTAGTTTCTGGTGCGGTTCACACCACAGCAAACACTATCGTTCCTCCGTTCCAAATCATCAAGACTGCACCTGATGCGTCTATCGTATCTTCTGTATTCTTCATGCTGCTACCTGACCAAGTACTGGTTTACGGTGACTGTGCGATCAACCCAGATCCAACAGCTGAACAGCTTGCTGAAATCGCGATCCAATCAGCTGACTCTGCAGCGGCATTTGGTATCGACCCTCGCGTTGCTATGATCTCTTACTCTACTGGTGAATCTGGTAAGGGTGCAGACGTAGATAAAGTACGTGAAGCAACTAAGATTGCTCAAGAGAAACGTCCAGATCTAGTGATCGACGGTCCTCTACAGTACGACGCAGCGATCATGGAAAACGTGGCAGCTTCTAAAGCGCCTAACTCTCCAGTAGCAGGTAAAGCGACTGTATTCGTATTCCCAGACCTAAACACTGGTAACACAACTTACAAAGCGGTACAACGTTCAGCAGACCTAGTATCTATCGGTCCTATGCTGCAAGGTATGCGTAAGCCTGTAAACGATCTATCTCGCGGTGCACTAGTAGATGATATCGTGTACACAGTTGCTCTAACTGCGATTCAGGCGGATCAAGCTGACCAAGCTCGCGAAAAAGCAGTTAACTAATTAACTGCACTTTTCTGAATGCAAAAAACCTCGCCACGGCGAGGTTTTTTTTCACTTTGTGTTCGAACAAATTAATACGGAGCAGCACATAAAATGGTACTTTTCTCGGAGAACCTGAAGTTAGATTAAATCTCGGTCATGGGGTGAATCCAAATCTAACTCAGGACCTTTGGGTACAACTTGCGTCGGGTTGATTCCCGTATGACTGAAGTAGTAGTGACGCTTAATGTGGTAGAAGTCGGTAGTCTCTGCTACTCCTTCCACTTGAAAAAGCTCTTTCAAATAGCCTTGAATATTTGCGTAATCCGCAATGCGCTGTTTATTACACTTAAAGTGACCTACATACACGGCGTCAAAACGCACCAGAGTGGTAAACAACCGCCAGTCGGCTTCGGTGATTGTATTGCCCGCTAGATAGCGATGCGTCGCAAGGTGTGCATCGATTTTATCCAGAGCGGCAAACAATGAATCAAACGCCTCTTCATACGCCTCTTGCGTTGTCGCAAATCCGCAGCGGTAAACACCGTTATTCACGTTTGGATAGATGTAGTCGTTCCACTCATCAATCACACTTTGAAGTTGTTCTGGGTAATAATCATCGTGATTACCCGTTAACTCATTGAACTCAGAGTTAAACATGCGGATGATTTCAGACGATTCATTCGATACGATCGTGTTGGTCTTTTTATCCCATAAAACCGGAACAGTAACGCGACCTGTGTAATCAGACTTGGCTTGAGTGTAAATTTGGTACATTCGAGTATGGCCAAACAGTGGCTCTGGTAGTCCTATCTGCCAGCCTTCACTGAGCATATCTGGACACACAACGGTGACGTCAATGTGCTTTTCCAAGCCCTTGATTTTACGGAAGATCAGTGTGCGATGCGCCCACGGACAAGCGAGTGAAACATACAAATGGTAACGGCCCGACTCTGGCTGGAACGTTGCATCAGGTTTGTTCTTTATCCAATTGCGAAAGCCTGCATCTTCACGAACAAACTTACCACCGCTTGATTTAGTTTCGTACCATACGTCGTGCCAAACGCCTTCAACTAACTTACCCATGACTGCTCTCCTCATATTCTGTTTTCTACTATATTAGCGCTTCATGTACAGCTTAGAATCCGCCCATTTAGTCCATCTTGTTCAAGAATTTCGAATGAACTAAAACTAAGAGAAATCGTAGGCATAAAAAAAGCGCGACCCTATAAAAAGGAGCCGCGCTTAAGCCCGTCACAGGCCGAATTTAATTACACTGCTACGTGTAGACAAGATACTGCGTGAACGTCTGAACCTTCGATGTGTGGCTTAGTCTTCGCACACTCTTCTGTTGCTTGTGGACAACGGGTACGGAACACACAACCAGAAGGAGGACTAATTGGTGATGGTAGATCACCTTCTAGCATCTGAATCTTCTTGCTGCGTTCAATTTCCGGATCAGGAATTGGAACTGCCGACATCAATGCACGTGTGTATGGATGTTTTGGATCGGCAAACAATGCCTCCGCTTCACCCAACTCAACAGCGTTACCTAGGTACATAACCAGTACGCGGTCAGAGATGTGTTTCACCACTGACAAATCGTGCGCGATAAATACTAATGAAAGACCAAGCTCTTTCTGAAGCTCTTTCAGTAGGTTAACCACCTGAGCTTGAATCGATACGTCCAGTGCTGATACCGGTTCGTCACAGATGATCATCTTCGGCTTTAGAATAAGCGCACGAGCGATACCAATACGCTGACACTGACCACCTGAGAACTCATGTGGGTAGCGGTTGATAACGTTTGGCAGCAGACCTACCTTCGCCATCATCTCTTTAACGCGGTCTTTTACTTCTTGCTTAGTCAGTTCTGGGTAGAACGTCTCTAGCGGTTCAGCGATGATGTCGCCGACTGTCATACGCGGGTTCAAAGAAGCCAAAGGATCTTGGAAAATCATTTGGATTTCTTTGCGCGTTTCACGGCGTTGGACGTCTTTCATCTTCGTTAGATCTTGGCCTAACCAAACGACTTCGCCATC
Organism: Vibrio sp. D173a; assembly: GCF_030248475.1. Lineage (NCBI taxonomy): Bacteria > Pseudomonadati > Pseudomonadota > Gammaproteobacteria > Vibrionales > Vibrionaceae > Vibrio > Vibrio sp. D173a. The sequence continues at coordinate 26,172 of NZ_JAHGAH010000063.1, read as the reverse complement.
TGTTGCTTCAACCAAACCAATGATCGCGCGAGCAAACGTCGATTTACCACAACCAGACTCACCGACTACCCCAAGAGTTTCACCTTCGTAAAGGCGAACGTTTACGCCGTCTACCGCTTTTAGGCTTGAAGGTTTTGCCCAAGGCCATGCGGATTTTGATGCAATGCTGAAGTGAACTTTCAGATCAGATACATCCAGAATTAGTTTTTTGTCTGTACTCATTTGCTCCAAGCCTCCCATTCAGAAAAACATGCACGCTGACGGCCATCACCAAACGGCGTCAGAATTGGTGCTTCACGCTTACAACGATCCATCACACGGTGGCAGCGATCTTGGTAAGGACAGCCAGGTGGTAGACGAAGCAAGTTAGGCGGGTTACCAGGAATAGTTGGTAGAATCTCGCCTTCTGTATCCAGACGAGGAATCGCCTTCAATAGACCTTCCGCGTAAGGGTGGCTTGGGTTGTAGAAGATTTCGTTCACCGTGCCGTACTCCATGGTACGACCTGCGTACATCACTAGCACTTTGTCACATGAACCCGCTACGACACCAAGGTCGTGCGTGATCATGATGATTGCAGTGTTGAACTCAGATTTCAGTTCGTTCAGCAGATCCATGATCTGCGCTTGAACCGTAACGTCCAATGCCGTCGTTGGCTCATCCGCAATAAGCAGTTTTGGACGACACAGTAGTGCCATTGCGATCATTACACGCTGACGCATACCGCCTGAGAACTCGTGTGGGTACATGGTGATACGCTTACGAGCTTCTGGGATTTTTACTGCCTCAAGCATACGCACTGATTCTTCAAACGCTTCTGCTTTACCCATACCTTTGTGCAGCATCAGTACTTCCATCAGCTGATCGCTCACTTTCATGTATGGGTTAAGAGACGTCATCGGGTCTTGGAAGATCATAGCGATCTGTTCCGCACGAACCTTGTTCAGCTCTTTTTCTGGAAGGTTAAGAATCTCATTCCCTTCGAATTTCGCACTACCAGAGATAATACCGTTCTTAGCCAGTAGACCCATGATTGCGAATACAGTTTGTGACTTACCTGAACCAGACTCACCTACGATACCTAGGGTCTCTCCTTGATTCAGAGAGAAGTTCAAATCGTTTACTGCGGTTACGATACCATCTTGCGTGGTAAATTCGACGCGCAGATCTTTGACATCTAATAAACTCATCATTGCTTCCTTTATTCTTTCTATTTTTAATTATCTGTCTTTTGGATCCAGCGCATCGCGCAGACCGTCACCAACGTAGTTGAAGCAGAATAGAGTCACAACCATGAATGCTGCTGGGAACGCCAGCTGCCAGATTGCCACTTCCATTGTTTGCGAACCTTCTTGTAGAAGTGCGCCCCAACTTGTCATTGGTTCCTGTACACCAAGACCAAGGAATGAAAGGAATGATTCAGTAAGAATCATGCTTGGGATAAGTAGTGTTGAGTAAACCGCTACGATACCCAGTACGTTTGGAACGATGTGGCGAGTGATGATCTTCCACTTGCTCACACCACAAACGTGTGCCGCTTCAATAAATTCTTTACTACGTAGACTTAGCGTTTGACCACGTACGATACGAGCCATATCTAGCCATGCGATAGCACCGATAGCGACGAAGATAAGAACAATGTTACGACCGAAGAATGTTACCAGTACGATAACTAGGAACATGAACGGAACCGCGTATAGGATTTCAAGAATACGCATCATGATACGGTCAACTTTACCGCCGATGAAGCCAGAAGCTGCACCGTAAAGCGTACCAATCACAACCGCAACCAATGCACCTAGAACACCTACCATCAGAGAGATACGACCGCCAATTAGCGTACGTACATAAAGGTCACGACCTAAGCTGTCAGTACCGAACCAGTGCTCAGCACTTGGGCCGACGTGCATTGCGTACCAGTCTGTATCATCAAATGTGTAAGGTGCCAACATTGGCAGGAAGATTACCGCAAGGGTCATCAATGTAAGAATGAACAAGCTCACCATCGCCGCTTTGTTACGCATAAAGCGGATACGGGCGTCTTGCCATAAACTACGGCCTTCAACTTCCAGGTTCTCTGCAAATTTCTCGACCGCTTCAAGATTCTCTTTTTTCGTTAACATAACCATACTTCCCTGTTAGTAGCGAATTTTCGGGTCAATCATTGCTAGCAGAATATCAACGATAGCGTTGAACAAGATGAATAGGAAACCAATCAAAATGGTTACACCCATTACTAGCGAGTAGTCACGGTTGAAGGCTGCGTTTACAAACAACTTACCAATACCTGGCAGACCAAAGATGGTCTCAACAACTACCGAGCCAGTGATAATGCCGACAAACGCAGGTCCCATGTAAGACACTACAGGAAGCAGGGCTGGTTTTAATGCGTGTTTCAGGATGATGTAACGGTAGCTTAGACCTTTCGCACGGGCAGTACGGATAAAGTTACTGTTCAATGTTTCGATCATTGAACCACGAGTGATACGAGCAAACGTGGCGACATAAAGCAGTGACATTGCGATTACTGGCAGCACCAAATATTGCCATGAGCCATCATGCCAACCACCAGCAGGGAATAAATTCCAGTGGAGCGAGAACAAGTAGATCAGAGCAGGCGCTAGTACGAAGGATGGCATTACGACCCCAAGCATCGCAGTAGACATAATGGTGTAGTCTAGCCAAGAGTTTTGTTTGAGCGCGGCTATGGTCCCGATCGTCACCCCCAGAATGACCGTGAAGATAAAGGCAATGAAACCCACCTTCGCCGATACTGGCAGTGCTACCGAGATTAGCTCGTTTACTGTGTAATCTAAGTATTTGAATGAAGGACCAAAGTCGCCTTGGACAACATTAGTCAAGTACGTGGTGTACTGTTCAAACACGGGCTTATCTAGACCGTATTTAGCTTCAATGTTCGCCATAACTTCTGGTGGTAATGGACGCTCGCTCGAGAATGGGTTACCCGGTGCGAAACGCATAAGAAAGAAAGATACGGTGATCAAAACCAACATTGTTGGGATCGCCTCAAATATCCTTTTTGCGATGAATTTAAGCATAAACTCACTCTTTCAGTCTGTGACAGTTAAAAAATTGATGATAGGCACCGCACGTCCCTTTCTTGGGACGTGTGGGCCTTATTCTTATAGTCTTGAAGCGACTTTAATTAGTCGGCTTTGATGTAAAGATCTTTGGTGTAGATCTTTTCTTCCGCGTTGTTAGCAGGGAAACCACCAACGTGCGGGTTTAGTAGACGAGAACGAACGTACTGGTAAATAGGCGCGATAGGCATATCTTTCGCCATCAGTTGTTCAGCTTCTAGGTAGATCTTGGTACGCTCTTCTTCTGAAGTCGATTTGATCGCTTTGTCGATCAAAGCATCGTACTCTTTGTTACCCCAGTGCTGGCCACCAGTTGTGTTCGAGCTAACCATAAGGGTTAGGAATGAAGATGCTTCGTTGTAGTCGCCACACCAACCTGCGCGTGCTACTTCGAAATCACCTTGGTCTTTCGTAGATAGGTAAGTTTTCCACTCTTGGTTTTCTAGCGTTACGTCTAGACCTAGAGTTTTCTTCCACATAGAACCAAGTGCTACTGCTAGTTTCTTGTGGTTCTCATCCGTGTTGTATAGAAGAGAGAATTTAAGTGGGTTGTCTTTACTGTAACCCGCTTCAGCCAATAGGCGTGCCGCTTCTGCATTACGCTCTTTTTGCGTCATCTTGCCGTAAGCTGGTAGCTCAGGGTTGAAATGCGCTGTAATTTCAGGCGTTAGGAAGTAAGCAGGCTTCTGACCTTGACCAAGAATTGCGTTTGCTACGATGTTACGGTCGATAGCGTAAGAAATCGCTTTACGAACGCGAACGTCGTTGAATGGTTCTTTCTTAGTATTGAATGAGTAGTAGTAAGTACACAGGCTACCTTCAACCGATACTGACTCTGGGTGCTCTTTCTTCAGACGCTTAAAGTGCTCTGTAGGCAGTTTAGACGTGAAATCAATTTCACCAGATAGGAAACGGTTCATTTCAGCAACGCCGTTTTCGATTGGAAGGTACGTTACTTTGTTGATAACGGTTTTGTCGTTATCCCAGTATTCGTTGTTACGAACAAGCTCTAGACGCTCGTTCACAACCCAGTTATTTACCACATAAGCGCCGTTACCTACGAAGTTTTCTGGTTTCGTCCATTGATCACCAAACTTCTCAACTGTCGCTTTGTGTACTGGTTTCATTGTTGTGTGACCAGCCATCATTACAAAGTAAGGAACCGCTGTGTCTAGTTCAACCACCAAAGTGTGGTCGTCAGTCGCTTTAACACCTAGCTCGCTTTTGTCTTTTTTACCCGCAACGATGTCTTTCGCGTTTTTCATCTTGGTGTATTCCATGTACCAAGAGTATGGCGAAGCGGTCGCAGGATCGACTGCACGCTGCCAGCTGTATACGAAATCTTGTGCTGTTACAGGATCGCCGTTAGACCATTTAGCGTCTTTGCGCAGGTGAAAAGTGAAAGTTTTGTTGTCTGAGGTTTCCCAGCTCTCAGCTACACCAGGGATAGTGTCGCCGTCTGCATTTTGGTTCACTAAGCCTTCAAGAAGATCACGAATCACATGTGATTCAGGAACACCTTGAGATTTATGCGGGTCAATTGTTGCAACTTCAGTACCGTTACCACGAACGATTTCTTGTTTTTCAGCTAGTTTAGTGCCTGCCGGAACGTCAGCAGCGAAAGCGGTAGTAGAAGAGGCAGCCACTGCCAGACCAGCACCTAGAAGAAGGGCTTTGGTGATTTTATTCTTGTACATGCGTAAAACTCCAAGTTTTTCATTAGCATCCATGACTTCTCTGCAAGGGACTGGAACGGTCAGTATTTTAGAAGTTTTTAGTGCACTTTTTGAGCACGAAATTCTAAAACCTTACAAAGACTGCGGCACACATTAGCAACCATTGAAGTAATTTGCCATAAAGAGGTAGCAAAAAAACTAATAATTCTGTAAATAGTGCACATATTTAGCAATAAATACCGCAATGAAAGTATTGAATAGAGAAATACTGATTCACTCGCTTATTTGACAGGTGAAACTTTCGATAAATCTAATTTCAAACTTATTAATAGCATCTTATGCTAGATATATGTAAAAAAGCTAACATTTATGATACATTGAGTCTAATAAATAATTGCATATATTCCGTTAGATATTTTTTATTGTGAACAAGGTCACCGAGAGAAGAAAGAAAGGAAAGGTGGTGATTTTGAAGGCAAATCACAGTAGGAAATATAGGCTGTTTCAGCTCTAAAAAAAGAAAAAGCCAGACGTTATTAACATCTGGCTTTGAAAGGGTTGTTAGCAGAATAAAAAACTGCCCTACTTTTCCCAGCGCTGTGCAGCTTGATGATCGGTATCACGCGACTCAATCCAGCGGTTTTCACTGGTCGTGCGCTCTTTCTTCCAAAATGGCGCTTTGGTCTTTAGGAAGTCCATGATGAACTCACAAGCATCAAACGCCGCACCACGGTGTGCACTAGAGACACCAACAAACACAATTTGGTCACCCGTGTCGAGATCCCCAACACGGTGAATAACGCGAACACCTAGCAGAGGCCAACGTGATTCCGCCTCATCACAGATGTCGCTCAGGCTTTTCTCCGTCATACCCGGATAATGCTCTAGGTGAAGACCAATCACGTTGTCGCCAAGGTTCATATCACGAACTTTACCGATGAAGGTCACTACCGCACCAGAGGCGGTACCTTCTGATAGACGTTGGTATTCTTGATCAACCGAAAAGTCTTCAGCTTGTACAGAAACGCGAGGATCCATATTAGCCCCCTGTTACTGGTGGGAAGAAGGCAACTTCGTCGCCCGCTTTCACTTCAGTATCCAAAGGTACGATAGACTGGTTTACCGCAGCCAGTAACTTACCTGGCTCTAGCGCTAAATCCCACTTGCCTTCTTTATCTGCACCAGTTTCGACCAAATGTGCACGAATCGCTTCAACATTGCTGAACTGCTCTTCGAGTTCTAGGCCATCGATACCAACAAGCTCACGCGTTTGAGCAAAGAAAAGTACTTTAATCATTATTCCGCCTTGAAGTGACCCGATTTACCGCCCGTCTTCTCTAGTAGACGAACTTGTTCAATAACCATGTCTTTCTGCACCGCTTTACACATATCGTAAATCGTTAAAGCTGCCACTGAAGCCGCCGTCAGCGCTTCCATTTCCACGCCTGTTTTACCCGCTAGCTTACATACAGATTCGATACGTACCTTGTTTTCTGCTTCGATAGCTTCCAGTTGAACTTCAACCTTAGAAAGCAACAGAGGATGACAAAGAGGAATCAAATCCCATGTTTTCTTAGCAGCTTGAATACCAGCAATACGAGCAGTCGCAAACACATCACCTTTGTGGTGTTGACCTGAAACAATAAGTTGTAGTGTTTCTGGAGCCATGTGCACGAACGCTTCAGCACGCGCTTCACGTACCGTTTCCGCTTTTGCGGACACGTCGACCATGTTAGCTTCGCCAGACGCGTTGATATGGGTAAATTGGGTCATTGTTTTTCCTTCGCTTTTAGGAAAGGTTATACAGATAGGTGTGGCATGAAGTTACAAGGACGGTGACTTGCATCTAGCTGTTGCTTGATGATCTTTGTCCAACCTGTACGACACGCACCAGTAGAACCTGGCATTGCGAAAATAACCGTGTGGTTAGCAAAGCCTGCAATTGCGCGAGATTGGATCGTTGAAGTACCGATCTCTTCGTAAGAAACCAAGCGGAACAACTCTCCAAAGCCTTCTACTTCTTTATCAAATAGCGGCTTAAGTGCTTCTGGCGTGCTGTCACGTGAAGTGAAACCTGTACCGCCAGTGATCATGATTGCTTGTACGTTTTCGTCAGCAATCCACTGAGAAACGATCGCACGGATCTTGTACATGTCATCGATAACGATTTGTTTATCAACAACGTTGTGACCCGCTTCTTTCGCGTGTTCAACTAGGTAACCACCAGAAGTGTCGTTTTCTTCAGTACGAGTGTCAGATACCGTTAGAACGGCAATGTTTGCAGGTTGAAATTTGCTTTCAGCGTGACCCATTTGTTCACCTATTCTCTAAGTTTGCTTTGATACGTAAGGTATCGATTCTGGAAAAATCATCAGAAGCCACGTCAGCTCCCGATGTAAAATCTGATTGGAGTTAGCCGCCGATAGACGCAAGATGTGGCGTCATACCTGTATTGCCATCGTGCAAGAAGTGACTAACGGATTTCGTTTGCAGTTGCGCTTGAATACGTTCAATCAATTCATTTTCTTGCTCGTCACGTTCTAACAGGTCTCGCAATTCCACGCCATGATCACCAAACAGGCATAAATGCAGTTTACCCATAGCCGATACACGAAGTCGGTTACAGCTCTCACAGAAGTCTTTTTCGTACGGCATGATCAAGCCAATTTCACCCTTGTAATCTGGATGAACGAAAACTTGAGCAGGACCATCGTTGTGAGAACGAACTTTAAGTAACCAACCATTGGCAATTAATTGATTGCGAATAGCGACACCAGAGACATGGTGCTTAGCAAACAGATCATCCATTTCTCCCGTCTGCATTAACTCAATGAAACGCAGTTGGATAGGACGGTCTTTTATCCAGTTAAGGAAAGCAGGCAGCTCGTTATGGTTGAGGTCTTTCATCAGCACCACGTTGACTTTGACTTGCTCATAACCTACTTCGAACGCGCGTTCGATACCATTCATCACCTCGGTGAACTTATTTTCACCAGTGATTTGATGGAACATGCGAGGGTCTAAACTATCCACGCTTACGTTGATGTTGGTCAAGCCAGCTTCACGCCAGTCTGCAACTTGCTTCGCCATGCGGTAACCATTCGTCGTTGTGGCGACTTTTTTGATACCCGGCGTGGTTGCGACTGAGTGAATAATGTCAGTAAAGTCTTTGCGTAAACTCGGCTCACCACCAGTGATACGTACCTTTGAGGTACCACAATCTGCAAACGCTTTTGCGACACGTTTGATCTCAGGGAGAGATAGAAAAGACGAGTTTTTATTGCCCGATGGCTTGTAGCCGTCAGGAAGGCAATAGGTACATTTGAAATTACATACGTCGGTCACAGACAGACGCAAGTAATAGAACTTACGATGAAATTTGTCTTCGAATTGTTGCGCCACGGAACACCTTTCCAAACACGGGAGGCATAATCATTTCCAATTATGCCCTTGTGACAGTATGTCACTGGCTCAAGACGCCTATCCTTGGACTTAGCATAGTGAGCTCGGAGTTATGGCAACCAGAGGAGATAAACCCCTGATAGCTTTGCAGTGTAAAATACTTAATATTTGTAATGGAATCCAGACTTGAGTGATAAAAAACTCTCTGGAAACACAATTTACCGCTTAGTGAGTACCTCTTTGGCACTCATTAAGTTAAATTGTAGTCGTTTTTTTACAAGATTATTAGAAGAACGTAATGAATATCTACACCGATAAGAAAGTGGTCGCAGTTGGCGGTGGTCACGGTTTGGGCCGTATGTTAGCGGCATTAAAAGATTTTGGCGGCAATGCGACTGGCATTGTTGCGACAACAGATAATGGCGGTTCTACGGGCCGTATTCGTCATTGTCAGGGTGGTATTGCTTGGGGTGATACTCGTAACTGTATCAACCAGTTAATCACCGAACCATCAATCAGCTCGATGATGTTTGAGTACCGATTTAAAGGTACTGGCGAGTTAGATGGACACAACCTAGGTAACTTGATGCTGACGGCATTGGACAACCTGTCGGTACGACCACTAGATGCGATCAACCTTATTCGCAATATGCTTAAGGTCGATGTAAACATTCTGCCTATGTCTGAGCACCCTTCCGACCTAACGGCTCTATCAGTAAATGGGCAATGGGTCACAGGTGAAACCAATGTGGATGAAATGGAAACCGATCTACGTCGTCTTGATCTGTCACCGGAAGTCCCTGCAACCAAAGAAGCCGTTACGACGCTTTCAGAAGCAGATGTCATCATTCTTGGTCCAGGCAGCTTCTTAACGAGCATCATGCCGCCGCTATTGCTGCCTGAAATTGGTAAAGCGATTGCTGCTAACCAAAAGGCAAAAGTCATCTTTGTGGCAAACTTGAGCCCAGAATATGGCCCTGCTGGCCGTATGACGATGAAGCAAAAGCTTGAATGGTGTGAGCGTGCGTGCCAAGGCCGTAAGATCGATGTGGTACTGGCTGAAGAGACTGAGCAAGAAGTGCTGGATAACTGGAACGTAGTCAATGAGTCATTGGCTTCAACGAACCGTGATTGGCGCCACGACCGAGACAAACTAAAGCTCGCGATTGAAAATCAATTACTGTCTGACTAGACGAAAAGCATTGAGAAAGCGGCTTCGATTCGGAGCAAACTCCCTAAACAAAAAAGCCTTTCCACACCGGAAGGGCTTTGTGTTTTTGCGTTACGCTTAATGTCTTGCGCGAAACGTTAGTTTGTCCAAGAACGGTAGGCGTCACGAGTGATATGAAGTAAATCGAGCATTTCGCTCGTCTCCATCCCCTGCTCTTGCAATTGATTCGCTTTTGCTTTCTTGTCGATGGCAATCGCTAGTTCACACAATCGATCTGCGCCAAAGCTTGCAGCACTGCTTTTCAATGCATGGCTGATCTCTTTTAAATACAACAGCTGCTCTGAGCCCTGAAGTTCAGTTAAAGTGCCAATGTAGGAGCCCATTTCCCCAAGAAAAATATCAAGCAAAACAGGAACATTATCGCTGCCAATTTCCGCAGAAAGTTCTTCAATTTTTTGCTGATTTAATACGTCCGTATTCATACGTTTTGTTTTTCGTCCTTGCTATTCCAAGCTTGCAACTTGCGATAAATCGTTGATGGGCTAACATCCAAATAGCCAGCAGCGCGTGGAATGTTGCCTTCACACGCTTGAATTGCCTGCTCGATGGCCATTTTCTCTGTCATCCAAAGCGGCATAATATCTGACACCGTCATAATGTCAGGTTCAATAAATTTTGCTACCGATTGGCGCACAACAGGCTGATTCAGTGGTGGCGGTAACATATCCAGCGTGATCTCTTTGCCATTGTTCAGTACCACGATATTACGTAATACGTTTTGCAATTGGCGAACGTTACCCGGCCATTCGTAGCTGTTGAATCTTTCAATCACGTCTTGTGCGAAACGGACGAAACTCTTGCCTTCCTCGTGAGACATATAACCAAGCAGCGAGTATGCAATTTCAATAACATCTTCACCACGCTCACGCAGCGGCGGAAGGTGCAAAGGAATCACGTACAAACGGTAATACAAGTCTTCACGGAAACGGCCTTCTTGCACTTCTTTCCAAGGGTCTCGGTTAGTTGCACACACAAAGCGCACATCCACGCTCTTCATTTTAGAAGAACCGACTTTTTGGAATGTACCCGTTTGGATAAAGCGCAATAGCTTAGTTTGAAGATCCAAGTCCATTTCACAGAGTTCATCAAGGAACAAGGTGCCGCCATCAGCAAGCTCTGCCGCACCTTGTCGGTCATTCGCAGCACCAGTAAACGCACCTTTTACGTGACCAAACAGCTCACTTTCAATAAGGTCTTTCGGGATTGCCGCACAGTTGATGGCGATAAACGGCTTATCACCGCGTTTGCTTGCTGCGTGAATCGCTTCGGCACACACTTCTTTACCCGTACCACTTTCACCCGTGATGAAAATACTCGCTTTACTGCTCGCTGCCGAGTCAATGGTGCGGTAAACCTGCTGCATCGTTTGGCTACTGCCGATGAAGCCTTGGTAATTTTGGTTACCGGGGTTGTCAGCTTCATTCTTTAATTTGGTTGCTTTACGGATCGCATTGTTCACCGTGACACGTAAACGGTCTGCTTCACATGGTTTGATTAGGAAGTCTTGAGAACCGTGGCGCATCGCCTCTACCGCAGTATCGATAGAACCATGGGCTGTCATGAAGATGATTGGCACGTCTGGATGGCTTTTCTTCACCGCGTGCAATACGTCCATCCCCGTCATATCAGGTAGACGAAGATCGAGCAGAATAAGATCAGGAATGCGATGGTTCAGGCTTTCAATGGCGTCTCTGCCTGTTCCGACAATATTGATATCGATGCCAAGTGGCGTGAGGTAAGAACGGTAGAGTGCCGCAACGGATGCGGTGTCTTCTACCATAAGTAGATAACGAGACTTTTGACCTTCTGTTATTTGTTGCATAGCCTAGCCGATTTTTCGTTGTGTTTTAAATAATAATCGCATTACGCTTTGCATTTTGCAAATAATCATTTTTTAGACTGTGGGTATTCTAAACAAAGTAAACCGAATATCAACAGGTTAAATTATGGCATAAACCATGCTGGATACTTTTTGACCCCTCGGGTCACCTAGCCAACTGACGTTGTTAGTGAACGACATGTTCACAGAACGAGCCAATAGATCCGACTGCCTATTGGCTTTTTTTTGTCTGCAGATTTGGGCGCGGGACATACCCGAGCTATGGTCGTAGATACAATCACTCGGGCATTAGATGTGGCAATGAAATTACGCTTAGAGAAGAGTTAACTGTTCGCGATAAATTGAGCGCGCAGCTTTTCAATCTCGTCACGTTTCTGGGCCGCCAATTCAAATTCAAGATCTTGAGCGTGTTGGTACATCGCTGCTTCCAAACGACTGATCTCTTTCTCCAGCTGTTGTGGAGACATGATCTCGTAAGTCTGAGAAGGCTCTGCCACTTTCGATAGCGGCACTTGCTTAGTATTACGCTGACGCTTCGATTTGGTGATATCCCCCAACTCCATGATGTCTTTAATATTTCGCTTCAAGGCTTGAGGCTCAATCCCCATCTCTGCGTTATACGCTTTTTGCTTCTCTCGACGACGATCAGTTTCGTCCATCGCTTTCTTCATCGACTTAGTGATCGAATCTGCGTAAAGAATCGCTTTACCTTTGATGTTACGAGCCGCACGACCAATGGTCTGGATCAATGAACGCTCTGAACGCAAGAAGCCTTCTTTGTCTGCATCCAAGATTGCCACCAGCGAGACTTCTGGCATATCGAGACCTTCTCGCAATAAGTTGATCCCAACCAATACATCAAATTCACCCAAACGAAGGTCGCGAATGATTTCTACACGCTCAACCGTATCAATGTCTGAGTGAAGGTAACGAACTTTCACATCGTGCTCGTGCAGGTATTCGGTTAAGTCTTCTGCCATACGCTTGGTTAGCGTAGTCACAAGAACACGCTCGTGTTGCGCTGCGCGAATTCGAATCTCAGACAATAGATCATCAACCTGAGTAGCAACTGGGCGAACTTCTAATTCCGGATCGAGCAGACCCGTTGGACGCACAACCTGGTCCGCAATCTCATCGGCTGACTTCTCAAATTCGTAGTTACCCGGCGTAGCAGAAACAAATATTGTCTGCGGAGAAATCGCCTCGAACTCTTCGAATTTCATCGGGCGGTTATCCAACGCAGAAGGCAAACGGAAACCAAACTCCACCAGCGTCTCTTTACGTGAGCGGTCACCTTTATACATCGCGCCAATTTGCGGTACGGTAACGTGTGATTCGTCGATGATCAGCAAGCCATCGTGAGGTAAGTAGTCAAATAGCGTTGGTGGCGGCTCCCCCTCCGCTCGTCCACTTAAGTAACGAGAGTAGTTTTCGATACCGGAACAGAAACCCAGCTCGTTCATCATCTCAATGTCAAATTGAGTGCGCTGGCTGATACGTTGCTCTTCTAGGAGTTTGTTGTTGTCTAACAGCTGCTTCTTACGCACTTCAAGCTCGTCTTTAATGCTTTCAATGGCATCAAGAATACGCTCACGTGGCGTGACATAGTGCGTCTTTGGGTAAATCGTATAACGCGGCAGGTCTCGCTGTTTGACCACACCAGTCAATGGGTCAAATACGCTGATACAGTCGACTTCATCGTCAAACATCTCTACGCGCACAGCGTCTTGGTCTGATTCCGCAGGGAAGATGTCAATGACTTCACCACGCACACGGAACTGGCCACGCTCAAACGCGACATCGTTACGTGAATATTGAAGTTCTGCAAGACGACGCAGCATGTCGCGCTGGTCAATCACATCACCGCGGCGCAAGTGAAGCATCATTTGTAGGTACGACTCTGGGTCACCCAAGCCATAAATGGCCGAAACCGACGCAACAATGATTGCATCTTTGCGTTCCAATAATGCTTTTGTTGCCGATAAACGCATCTGCTCTATGTGAGCATTCACCGACGCGTCTTTTTCAATAAAGGTATCCGTCGTTGGCACATAAGCTTCGGGTTGATAGTAATCGTAGTAAGAAACGAAGTATTCAACGGCATTATTTGGGAAGAAGGCTTTCATCTCGCCGTACAGTTGCGCGGCAAGTGTTTTGTTTGGCGCGAGAAGAATCGCCGGACGCTGCGCTTCTGCAATTACGTTTGCCAGTGTGAATGTTTTACCCGAGCCCGTTACACCCAACAGAGTCTGATGGGCAAGGCCTGAGTCTAAACCCTCTAATAACTGTTTGATGGCGGTTGGCTGATCACCGGATGGTTGATATTCAGAGACCAGTTCATAAACTTTACTCATACCCTTCCTCAAATTTCCTGCACTTTGGCTGTATATATATACACCTTGTTAGATGAAATCTACGTCTATTTTACATTTATAGCTCATTACGATTAATTTTTGCGCTTTCTCTATTTTGGTCTAGCCTTAGTTTGGTGACTCTGTTATAGTCTTCCGCCCTACTTGATGAAGCTTCCCAGATCATCTAAATTCAGTTTCCACAACTTTTCCCCAAAAACAGCCAATATTATTCTTTATCCCCAAAAGGCTGAATCTTATCCACTTTGCGCAATTCTGAGTTAATTTAAATAAATTACTGTTTTATTTGACTATTAATTGCATATTTCTGCTTAAAAATTCAAACCAAAGCAATTCGATTGCATATAAAAGATCTTTACTCAGATCTCATCAACATAGTTATCCACAATTTTAGTGGATAAGTAACTCTAGCCCTTTACTGGCAAGGACTACAAAAAAGTAAAGAATAAAATGCATGATTTTTTGCTAAAAATGTGTTTTTTGGGTGTTGACAGAATTAGGGCTGCTCGGTAAGATTCGACCCGCTTTCAAGCAAAGCAATTCCTCCTTAGCTCAGTTGGTAGAGCGACGGACTGTTAATCCGCAGGTCGCTGGTTCGAGCCCAGCAGGAGGAGCCAAATTCACGAAAAGCCCAGTTGAAAAACTGGGCTTTTTTCGTATCTGCCCTTCTTGAACGTCAACATCAAGATAAGTGCTTTTCGTTTCCTCAGTTCGTATCTTTGTAAGTCAGGCTAACTTAAGCTCTATCGGCAACGGCTTGTACTATCCATTCGTCCACAAGTTCACTGTATCAACAATAAATTTGCATCTCTCAAGGCAATTTAAATACATAAGGTATTGAATTTGATATTAATGCAATTTAATCATTCAAAAAATGAAAAGCATTCATTTTACTCATAGATTGTAAATCCATACGATTGACAGGGTTAAGAATGGTTCCGTCCTACTCGTCGCCTCCATTCTATTTATCAATAATTTAGGGATTTACTAATGACTATTCCGACGACTGATATGCTAGACGCATGGGCTGGATTCACAGCTGGTGAGTGGCAAAACTCTGTCAACACTCGTGACTTCATCCAAAAAAACTACACACCCTATGAGGGAGACGAGTCCTTCTTAGCCGAGGTTAGCGCATCTACTTCAGCATTATGGAACCAAGTGCTTGAAGGCATTAAACAAGAAAGCCGCACACACGCGCCTGTTGATTTCGATACCGATCTGCCGTCAACGATTACTTCTCACGATGCGGGTTACATCAATAAAGATCTGGAAAAGATCGTTGGCTTACAAACCGATCAGCCTCTAAAGCGTGCAATCATCGCTAATGGTGGTATTCGCATGGTGAAAAACTCGTGCGAAGTTTATGGCCGTGAATTAGATCCGACGGTTGAAAAGATCTTCACTGAGTACCGTAAAACTCACAACAAAGCGTGTTTCGACCTTTACACCAAAGAAATCTTAGCGTGTCGTAAATCAGGCATCATCACTGGTCTCCCTGATGCCTATGGCCGTGGTCGTATCATTGGTGACTACCGTCGTATCGCTCTTTACGGTATCGACTTCTTAAAAGCAGACAAAAAAGAGCAATACAACTCGACACAAACTTTCCTAGAGCGCGGTGGCGATCTTGAGAAAACGCTTCGTCTACGTGAAGAAATTGCAGACCAAGTTCAAGCGCTTGAAGACATTCGTCAAATGGGTTTGAAATACAGCATTGATATGTCGCTACCTGCAAAAACAGCGCAAGAAGCGATTCAATTTACCTACTTTGGTTACTTGGCCGCAGTTAAATCACAAAATGGCGCAGCAATGTCATTAGGTCGTACATCGACTTTCCTAGACGTTTACCTAGAGCGTGATATCGCAAATGGCTTGATTGATGAATCACAAGCGCAAGAGATGATTGACCACTTCATCATGAAACTGCGCATGGTTCGCTTCCTTCGTACACCAGAGTACGATTCATTGTTCTCTGGCGACCCTATCTGGGCAACAGAAGCGATGGCAGGTATGGGTGTTGATCGCCGTACACTAGTATCTAAAACGACATTCCGATACTTACATACACTACATACTATGGGCCCAGCACCTGAGCCAAACATGACGATTCTTTGGTCAGAGCAATTGCCAGAAGCGTTCAAGCAATACGCGGCAAAAGTGTCAATTGATACCTCTTCTGTTCAATACGAAAACGACGATCTAATGCGTCCTGATTTCGACAATGACGACTACGCGATTGCATGTTGTGTGAGCCCGCAGATTGTTGGTCAACACATGCAGTTCTTTGGTGCACGTGCCAACCTTGCAAAAGCGCTGCTTTACACTATCAATGGTGGTATCGACGAAAAATCGAAAGCGCAAGTGGGTCCGGTAGTGGACAAAGTTCAAGATGAAATTCTCGACTTTGACGCTTTGATGCCACGCTTCGACAACATGTTGGAATGGCTTGCAACACAATACGTGACAGCGTTGAACATCATCCATTACTCGCATGACCGTTACAGCTACGAAGCATCACTGATGGCATTGATGGATCGCGACGTGCACCGCACTATGGCGTGTGGTATTGCAGGTCTGTCTGTTGTCGCTGACTCTTTGGCGGCAATTAAATACGCGACCGTGAAGCCTGTTCGTGATGAAGATGGCATCGCCGTTGATTTTGAAATCGAAGGTGATTATCCAAAATTTGGTAACAACGATGCTCGTGTCGATGACATCGCTTGTGATCTGGTTGAGCGCTTCATGAAGAAAATTCAGAAGATGCACACTTACCGCGAAGCAGTACCAACTCAATCGATCCTAACAATCACATCTAATGTGGTTTACGGCAAAAAAACGGGTAATACACCAGATGGCCGTCGCGCAGGTATGCCTTTTGGCCCGGGTGCAAACCCAATGCACGGTCGTGATGAAAAAGGTGCAGTTGCGTCTTTGGCATCGGTATCTAAACTGCCGTTTGCTTACGCGAAAGATGGTATTTCTTACACCTTCTCAATTGTGCCTAACGCACTGGGTAAAGATGAATTAAGTCAGAAGAAAAACCTAGCCGCGCTAATGGATGGTTACTTCCATCACGAAGCAAGCAACGAGGGCATTGCAATTGAAGGTGGTCAACACCTTAACGTCAACGTTCTGAATCGAGAGATGTTATTGGATGCGGTTGAACATCCAGAGAAATACCCTCAGTTGACGATTCGAGTGTCCGGCTACGCGGTACGTTTTAACTCGCTAACTCGAGAGCAACAACAAGACGTGATCAGCCGAACGTTTACAGAAAAACTGTAATCGTGAGATTGTAAAATAATCAAAGCTCATGCCTTTAACTCATTAGGGGTATGAGCTTTTATCGTTTCTGGCGAACCATACGAGTGATACCAAAACCATCAACAACGCGTGCGTTAAATCAGTGGCGGTAATTGCGTTTCTCTTTGTTAACAACCATTCATCAAACTTTTCAATTTCTGATTAATTCATCCGCTCACATCACATACACGTATAATTTTCCATCGAGTGCATAAAACCACACCGTTCTCTGGTTGTTATTGAGGTCACAAAACACGATAATATTGGGATCGGATTTTAAGAACGTAATAACTATGACCGAATATATTTTGTTGTTGGTCGGCACTGTGCTGGTGAACAACTTTGTACTGGTGAAGTTTTTAGGCTTGTGTCCTTTTATGGGCGTGTCTAAAAAACTGGAAACAGCAATTGGCATGGGCTTAGCTACAACTTTTGTACTAACGCTCGCGTCTGTGTGTGCATACTTGGTGGAAAGCTATGTTTTGCGTCCACTGGGCATCGAATATCTACGAACCATGAGCTTTATTTTGGTGATCGCTGTTGTTGTACAGTTCACCGAAATGGTCGTGCACAAAACCAGCCCAACGCTGTATCGTCTGCTGGGTATCTTCCTACCTCTGATCACAACGAACTGCGCGGTTCTAGGTGTTGCTCTGCTTAACATCAACGAGAACCACAACTTTATCGAATCGATCATTTACGGTTTTGGCGCAGCGGTTGGCTTCTCCTTGGTACTGATCCTATTTGCGTCAATGCGTGAACGTATTGCCGCCGCTGACGTACCTGTGCCATTTAAAGGCGCATCGATTGCGATGATCACCGCAGGCCTTATGTCTCTTGCCTTTATGGGCTTTACAGGTTTGGTGAAGTAAACGATGAGTACGATTTTAATTGCGATCATCGCTCTTGCTGCCCTCGCCGCGGTTTTCGGAGCGATACTCGGTTTTGCATCGATTCGCTTCAAAGTCGAAGCGGATCCAATTGTCGATCAAATCGACTCTATTCTACCGCAAACTCAGTGTGGCCAATGTGGCTACCCTGGTTGTCGTCCATACGCAGAAGCAATCGCGAATGGCGATAAAATCAATAAATGTCCTCCAGGCGGTCAAACGACCATTGAAAAACTGGCGGATTTGATGGGCGTCGAAGCGGAAGAGTCGGCACACGATCTCGACAGCAAAGTCAAAACCGTTGCTTTCATCCATGAAGACATGTGTATCGGTTGTACCAAATGTATTCAAGCGTGCCCTGTGGATGCGATTGTTGGTGGTACTAAAGCCCTTCATACTGTTATCAAAGACGAGTGTACCGGTTGTGACTTGTGTGTTGCTCCTTGTCCAACTGACTGTATTGAAATGATTCCTGTGGAAACCACCACAGAGAGCTGGAAGTGGAAGCTTAACGCTATTCCAGTAGTTAACATTACGGATGCTGCCAACGCAGCGAACGTGACTGATTCAATTAAATAAGGTTTCGTATGTTGTCTTTGATTGAACAAATTCGTACTGGTTCGCTATGGGATTTCCCAGGCGGCGTGCATCCGGCAGAAAACAAAAAGCAATCCAACAAAACTGAATTGGTTCATGCAGCCATTCCGTCGGAAATCGTCCTACCTTTAAAACAACACATCGGTAAAGCAGGTAATCTGTTGATTGCTGTTGGTGACACCGTGTTGAAAGGTCAACAGCTAACGGCGTCAGACAGTGGCTTCACCGTTCCTGTTCATGCTCCAACTTCTGGGCAAATAACAGCTATTGAGCCACGCACTGTTGCGCACCCATCAGGTTTAAGCGAACTGTGCGCTGTGATTACGCCAGATGGTAACGATACTTGGTGTGAGAAAGCGCCGATTGCCGATTACACCCAAGAATCCGCTGATGCATTGATCGACGTGATCCGCCTTGCTGGTATCTCTGGCATGGGTGGCGCAGGCTTCCCTACCGCTAAGAAGATCCAATCGGGTATTGCACGTACCGAAATTCTTATCGTTAATGCGGCAGAATGTGAACCTTACATCACCGCCGATGACAAACTCATGCAGGAACATGCAGACGAACTGATCCAAGGTATCGAGATCGTCGAGCATATCCTTAAGCCAAAACTGACCATCATTGGTATTGAAGATAACAAGCCAGCAGCAATCAAAGCGCTGGAACAAGCGGCGATGAACAAAGACATCGTGATCCGCGTTATCCCAACCAAATACCCTTCTGGTGGTGAGAAGCAGCTCATCAAGATTTTGACCAACAAAGAAGTTCCTAGCGGCGCTATCCCTGCAGATATTGGCATCCTGGTTCAAAACGTTGGTTCTCTCTACTCAATTAAACGTGCAGTGATCGATGGCGAACCTGTAGTAAATCGCATCGTGACTCTGACGGGTAAGACCTTCAAGCAACCACGTAACGTTTGGACGCTACTTGGTACGCCAGTACAAGCACTTTTAGACGAGTTTGGCTACAAAGCAGATAAGAAACTTCAGCGCCTGATCATGGGTGGTCCAATGATGGGCTTTACCCTCCCCCACGCTCAGGTTCCTATCACTAAAACGGCAAACTGTATTTTGGCGCCGAAGCGTCGTGAGATCGCTTCTGACCAATACGAAATGGAATGTATCCGTTGTAGCCAATGTGCGGAAGCGTGCCCTGCCTCGCTATTGCCACAGCAGCTTCAGTGGTATGCAAAAAGCCAAGAATACGAAAAGCTCGAAGAGCTGAACTTAAAAGACTGTATTGAATGTGGCGCGTGCGCGTTTGTGTGCCCGAGTGAAATCCCACTGGTTCAATACTATCGTCAAGCGAAAGCTGAAATCCGTACACGCGCTCAAGAAGCGGCAGCAGCTGAACGAGCTAAGCTGCGCTTTGAAGAGAAGAAAGCGCGTATGGAACGCGAAAAAGCAGAACGTGAAAATCGCTTTAAGAAAGCCGCAGATGATCGTCGTAAAGACATGAAAGCCTCTGGCGGTGACGATGCGATTGCTGCAGCCATCGCTCGCGTGAAAGCACAAAAAGACAATGCCGAAGCCAAAGCGGAACCAGCTGTGAAACCTGCGGTTGCAGCCGCGATTGCCAAAGCAAAAGCCAAACAAGCTGCGGCGGCTCAATCTGGTGCAGCCGAGCCTGATAACTCAGAAATGGCGAAGCTACGCGAAGAACGTAAACGTCTTGCTCGCGAACGCAAAGCGCAAAAAGAGCAAGATGTCACATCTGCAGATAATGCTGACGATAAGAAGTCAGCGGTTGCAGCCGCTATTGCTCGTGCTAAGGCGAAGAAAGCTCAGCAAGAAGACGCATCAACATCTACTGAAGCTGGTGATAAGAAAGCAGCCATCGCAGCAGCTATCGCCAGAGCTAAAGCGAAAAAAGCACAACAAGAAGATTCAACCGAATCTGTAGAAGCTGAAGCGCCTACAGAACAAGCGGAAGATCCGAAGAAAGCCGCTGTTGCCGCAGCTATTGCCCGTGCAAAAGCACGCAAAGCTCAGCAAGAAGACTCTACGGAATCTGCAGAAGCGGAAACACCAGCAGAACAATCTGAAGATCCAAAGAAAGCTGCAGTTGCCGCTGCTATTGCTCGCGCTAAGGCACGTAAAGCTCAGCAAGAAGTTTCTACTGAGTCTGCAGAAATGGAAACACCAGCAGAACAATCTGAAGATCCAAAGAAAGCTGCAGTAGCCGCAGCCATTGCTCGAGCCAAAGCACGCAAAGCTCAGCAAGAAGCACAAACAGAATCTGTTGAAGCGGAAGCTCCTTCTGAAGAACCGGAAGTGGATCCGAAGAAAGCTGCGGTTGCCGCAGCCATTGCTCGTGCTAAAGCGCGTAAAACCCAGCAAGAAGGCTCTACTGAATCAACAGAAGCGGAAACACCTGCCGAACAAGCTGAAGATCCGAAGAAAGCCGCGGTTGCCGCAGCCATTGCTCGCGCTAAAGCACGTAAAGCTCAGCAAGAAGCGAATAAGAACAATACTGAGGAGAACGAGTAATGTCGTTTTTTATTGCCAGTTCACCACATGCTCACAGCCGTCGCAGCACGCCTGATTTGATGAAATGGGTAGCTCTGTGCGCTATTCCTGGCTTAGTGGCTCAAACCTACTTCTTTGGTTGGGGAACTATCATTCAACTCGTGTTTGCCATCGCGGTCGCAGTGTCACTTGAAGCATTAGTCATGCTTGTGCGTAAGCGTTCTCCAATGCGTGCGCTACGTGATAACAGTGCCATCGTGACAGCATGGCTATTAGCTGTGGCAATCCCACCATGGTCTCCTTGGTGGATCATGGTTATCGGTTTGATTTTTGCCATCGTTATTGCGAAGCACTTATACGGTGGTATTGGCCAAAACCTATTTAACCCAGCAATGGTCGCTTACGTTGTATTGCTTATCTCCTTCCCTGTCCAAATGACAAGTTGGAGCGCGCCTGTTTCATTGATGTCTGAGCACGTGACTTTTGCAGACGCGTTGTCTCTGATCTTCACTGGCTATGACTTTGATGGTTTGTCACTGCAACAAGTTCGCGCTGGTGTGGATGGCGTAACAATGGCAACCCCATTAGATGCATTCAAAACTGGCATTCATACTGGTGCAACGCCAAGTGAGGTGCTATCACAACCAATGTTTGGTGGCCTTGCGGGTATCGGTTGGCAATGGGTAAACCTAGCTTACTTGGTTGGTGGCCTAGTGATGATCAAAAAGCGCATCATCCAATGGTACATTCCTGTTGGTTTCCTAGTTAGCTTGGCAGTGTTTAGTACCGTGTTTAGCTTGATCATGCCGGGAGAAACCGCGTCACCAATCTTCCACCTGCTTTCAGGTGCAACGATGTTAGGCGCATTCTTTATCGCAACCGATCCTGTTTCAGCATCAACGACCGTGAAAGGTCGCTTAATTTTCGGTGCTCTGATCGGCGCGTTGGTATTCATTATTCGTAGTTGGGGTGGCTTCCCAGATGGTGTTGCATTCGCTGTTCTGCTTGCCAATATGTGTGTACCGTTGATCGACTACTACACCAAACCTAGAACTTACGGTCACTGAGGTAAACATGTTAACCGCTATTAGAAAAAATGGTCTGACATTGGCGATCTTCGCCTGTGCTACAACCGGTCTTGTGGCACTGACTCAGTACCTAACAAAAGATCAAATTAAGCTTCAGGAACAGAAGCAATTGCTGTCGGTTCTTAACCAAGTGATTCCGGAAGAAATGCATGACAACAACCTTGTCGCGGCATGTACCATGGTATCTGCGCCCGATCTAGGCACAGTTCGCTCGATGCCAACTTACATTGCGACTAAAGATGGCCAACCGACGGCAATGGCGATTGAATCCATCGCACCAGATGGCTACAACGGTGAAATCAAAATCATCACTGGCATCGATAACCAAGGCAAGATCCTCGGTACTCGTATCCTGAGCCATCAAGAAACACCGGGGTTGGGTGATAAAATTGATCTACGTGTTACGGACTGGATCTTGAGCTTCACTGGTAAGCAAGTGACAGAAAGTAACTGGAATTCTTGGCGAGTTCGTAAAGATGGTGGCGATTTCGATCAGTTTACTGGCGCAACCATTACCCCTCGTGCGGTAGTGAAAGCGGTGAGAAACACAGTAAACTACGTAAATAAGTCTCGTGATGAGATTCTAAATCAGCCCCTAGACTGCGCAGGAGGCAACCATGAGTGAAAATAAACTGCTAATGAAAAACGGCATGTGGAGCAACAACCCTGCCCTAGTGCAACTTCTGGGTTTGTGTCCTCTGCTTGCGGTTTCTTCCACTATTACCAACGCCCTTGGTTTGGGTATTGCGACTTTGTTGGTGCTTGTCGGTTCTAACCTGACAGTTTCACTGATTCGTAACTACGTACCAAAGGAAATCCGTATTCCCGTTTTCGTTATGATCATCGCCGCCTTGGTAACTTGTGTTCAACTCCTGATGAACGCTTATGCCTACGGACTGTATCTATCTCTGGGCATCTTCATCCCACTGATCGTAACCAACTGTATTATCATCGGCCGTGCGGAAGCTTACGCTTCGAAGAATGATCCATTGCCAGCAGCATTGGATGGTTTCTGGATGGGGCTGGGTATGACAACGGTATTGGTTGTACTTGGTGCTATGCGTGAACTTATCGGTAACGGTACTCTATTTGATGGCGCAGACCTACTATTGGGTGACTGGGCTGCGGCACTGCGTATTCAAGTTTTCCACTTCGATAGCAGCTTCTTACTGGCATTATTGCCGCCAGGGGCTTTTATCGGCGTAGGACTTTTGATTGCGTTGAAAAACGTTATCGACAGCTCAATTCAGGCACGTCAGCCGAAAGAAGAAAAACCAGCCATTGAGCGCGCCCGCGTAACTAACGCATAATATAAAAATTAAAAAATCAAGGCTCTACTACTCGTAGGGCCTTTTTCATAAACCGCAAAGACGGGTTTGGAAGTCAGCAATGAACAAAGTCAAAAGAATTGAAATTCTCGAACGACTACGAGAAAACAATCCCAATCCTCAGACGGAGCTTAACTGGAGCACACCGTTTGAGTTGCTTATCGCCGTACTGCTTTCTGCGCAGGCGACAGACGTAAGTGTAAACAAAGCAACAGACAAGCTTTACACAGTAGCGAACACACCACAAGGCATTCTTGATTTGGGTGTCGATGGTTTAAAGGAATACATCAAAACCATCGGTCTGTTTAATTCAAAAGCCGAGAACACCATCAAGACTTGCAAGATCTTGCTAGAGAAGCACAACGGCGAAGTACCAGAAGATCGTGCAGCACTTGAAGCTTTGCCGGGTGTCGGTCGTAAAACCGCTAACGTGGTACTGAATACCGCCTTCGGTTGGCCAACTATCGCGGTGGACACGCACATCTATCGTGTTTCTAACCGTACAAAGTTTGCGATGGGTAAAACCGTCGACGACGTAGAAGAAAAACTTCTTAAAGTGGTGCCAAAAGAGTTTAAGCTTGATGTACACCACTGGCTGATCCTTCATGGTCGCTATACCTGTGTGGCGAGAAAACCTCGCTGTGGCAGCTGTATCATCGAAGATCTGTGTGAGTACTCTCCACCAAAAGAAAGTGTAAAGAAAAAGTGTACCCAGACGAATAACCCCGTCTGAAACAATCGCTAGGAGTAAATAATGTCAAACGGTCGAATTCTTCACACCATGCTGCGCGTGGGTGATCTAGACAAATCTATCAAGTTCTACACTGAAGTCATGGGCATGCAGTTGCTTCGTACCAATGAAAACAAAGAGTACGAATACACGCTGGCGTTCCTTGGTTACGGTGATGAGTCTCAAGGTGCCGTCATTGAGCTGACTTACAACTGGGGTAAAACCGAGTACGACCTAGGCTCTGCATTTGGCCACATCGCAATTGGCGTAGACGATATCTACTCAACTTGCGACGCAATCAAAGCAGCTGGCGGTAACGTGACTCGCGAAGCGGGCCCAGTAAAAGGCGGAACGACTCATATCGCTTTCGTTAAAGACCCAGATGGCTACATGATTGAACTGATTCAAAATAAACAAGCATCAGCAGGCCTAGAGGGCTAACTCAGCCTCTCCTACTGAAACTCGCTATTATTTACAGGCAGGTCTGAGACCTGCCTTTCTTTTATCAACAAATCACTTTACTTGATAATAATTATCGTTTAGATTCACCACCAACATCGACATGTGGGATAACGATAATGATCAGTGAATGGGAAAAACACACACTTCTAGCCGATACGGCACTTCAACTAGATGACCCTGTTCGCAGCATTCTTCATTACCAGCAAGCCCTTAGCCTGAGTGAAGATATTAGCGAATGCGTGGAAATAGAAGCCGACGAGCGATTATTGATTTCGGTGATTTCATGCCACAACCTTGCCCAATTTTGGCGCTGGGCAGGCGACACAGAATATGAGCTCAAATACCTTCAACTCGCTTCTGAGAAAGTGCTGACGCTGATCCCTCAATGTCCGAATAGAGATTGCGCAAGCTTTATTGATTCAATCGGCTGCTGTACTAAGGCCCTCATTGATTTCATGAAGCGCCATCCAAACCCTGTGATCGCAAAGCAGGTCGAGAAAATCGACACAGCAACCAATTGCGAAATCATTGCTAAGTTCCGCTTAAACTAACATTCATTATATGCCTTAAGCACCAAGCAACTCTAAGCGGCAACTAATAGAATCAAACAACGTCAAACGGATAAAAAACGCCAGAGTCAGACTCTGGCGTTTTTGTATTGGTGAATATTTAAGATCAAACCTGGGTGCGCCCCAGTGAAATCACCACGCGACGGTTCTTGTCTTTACCTATTGGTGACCCATTATCTGCAATCGGACGACGCTTGCCGTAGCCTTGCACTTGAATACGCTCTCCAGATAAGCCCAAAGATTCGAAGTAACTGCGCAATGATTCCGCTCGTCGTTCAGATAAGCTTTGGCTCGTACTTTTACCATCTGTCGAATCTGTGTATGTCGCCACTAATACCAAATCAATATCTTGGTTATGGCGAACGTAATCAGCGATTTGCGCTAAACGTTTCTTCGAAGCTTTAGTTAACTGATCACCTTGACGCTCATAGTGAAGAATCGTGAAGGCAATATCTTCAAAGCTGTACTTCAGCAAGTTAGCAATGCAGCTACTAAAGGCGTTGTATTTGTTTTGGAACAGTACCGAAGACAGCGCCACCTCAATACGCTGATCTCGGCTCTGCCAGTCTTGGTAGCTAAACGTTGGATAGCGGCCTTTTTCTAGCTCAGAGAGAATGCCCCACGCGGTTTGTCCGCCAACATAACCATCAAACTGTTTGAAAAATTTAAGGTTAGTAATGCGATCAGCATTCTCGCCCGGACGCCAAGGTGGTGGCATAGAAATCAAACTGACATTGCGCGTTTCACCCATAGGGCGGAGCATCTTCAATTCAAAATCCAAATTGATTTTTTTACTTGCATGAGATGAAAATACCGCGTCACCAAATCCTGGGATTGGATGTACAAGCTGACACTCCAACGGCGTATTCATCACCATTTCCCACTGTGATTGCTGCGGTGTGGCAACGTAGCGCTTTCCCATCGACGCAAAGCTGTTTGCGCTGAGTAAAGACATCAGGACACCACTGGTTACTAGCCATTTATTCATCTGGGTACTTCTCTCAAACGGCATTCTGTTGCCGCTTACTTGAATCAATTAAAAACATGCAAACTAATGCAAAAATCCCGCCAACATAGAATTTGCAAGGGGATATATACCCAAGTGACTT
>NZ_JAHGAH010000629.1:0-627 GCF_030248475.1 Vibrio sp. D173a | reverse complement strand
CACTGCTATCACCTGACCAACTTTGGTTGAAGAAAGATGAACTCTTCACTCACTTCAAACAAAAAGCTCAAGTAATTCTGAGTGTCGATAGCAGTGGACGTAATGGATCGACACCGCGCTGTTCATAGCGATGCTCGACATCAGATAAGAAGGTGTCTACCGCTTGCTCTATGTCACCCAGTGCTAAGATTTGTGTGTCATCGGCAACATAGTCAAATAGGGTTTCAGTTTGGTCAAAGAACAGAGGTTGCCAATATTCGATACCGGCTGGCCATGTTCCTTTAGATACCTGCATATAGACAGATTCAGGTTCACGGCGAGCCTCAAACTGCTGACGCCAGCGAATACGAAAATCTTCAATCGCAGAATCCGACGTTGGGAACTCATGGGCAGGCAGCAGGCGAATTTCGTCAATGTCGGCGATTGAGCGCTGATTTTCAGGATCGAAGGTTCGAATGGTTGCCCATTGGGAACAAATCTAGGATGGAGCCTCGGCTGGGGTATTCACCCGGGCCAAATACTTGGTAAACATAGCGATAGCCTGACTTTTCAAGCTGTAAGCGCAGCTTCTCTAATGAGTAGAGATCGCCAGTCTTCACCATCAATGTGTGCTGAAGTAAGAACTCT
>NZ_JAHGAH010000628.1:0-595 GCF_030248475.1 Vibrio sp. D173a | reverse complement strand
ATGCACCCCATCGCATTAAACTTGATCAACCAAGTATTCAGCTCACCATCAGCCTCTCGTTTGCTATATCTAGAACCATAAAATCTGCAGAGATAAATCAGAGTTTCGATATCCACACACAGCAAGGGCTTGAGCTTAAGCAAAGTGTGAAAAGCCAGAACGAGAACATCAAACAGATGCTTAAAAACTTGGAGAAATCGCAACAGTACCAAGTAGAAGTTGAAAAGATGGAAGCGCTCGGCCACCTCGTTAATGGTGTGGCTCACGAGGTTAATACGCCCCTTGGGGTCGGCATCACTGCCTTATCCGTGATGGAGGAGCACATAGACCAATTGGAAAATGCATACAACAACCAACTTCTGGATGAAAACACCTTTGTTGATTTCTTAGCGGGCGTGCGGCCTGCACATAAAATGACGAGCTCCAATCTCGAACGAGCCGCCAAGTTAGTACAGCAATTCAAACAGACATCAGTTATTGAACACCATGGAGAAATGAAGGACTTAAACATCCTGACTGTGTTTAATGATTTGATAGAGAGCATTGAGCCAATATACTCCCCTTTCAAGGTAGAGTTTATACTCGAAATATCAGA
>NZ_JAHGAH010000627.1:0-818 GCF_030248475.1 Vibrio sp. D173a | reverse complement strand
CTGGTAAAGATGCGGTTGAAGTATTGCTACGTAACGAGGAACAACTTGCAGCAGCGAAAACGTTGCTAGAGTCTCTGCACCCAGATATGACTTTCGTTGATTCTGAGTCGAATGGTCGTTTCTCTCTGATTGCTAACTTTACTGAAACGCGTCTTCAAGAGATCCGTAACTACGCTGTAGAGCAGAACATCACTATCCTTCGTAACCGTGTTAACGATTTGGGTGTTGCTGAGCCGCTGGTTCAACGTCAAGGCGCAAGCCGTATCGTAGTTGAACTACCAGGCGTTCAAGACACAGCTCGTGCAAAAGAGATTCCGAAGTAGATAGCTCTGCGGATCTTGCTGCAGCTGCGGCAGGTCGTGCACCAGCAGGTAGCGAAATCAAGCAAGACCGTGATGGTCGCCCTGTTGTTCTTAAGAAGCGCGTTATCCTAGGCGGTTCGAGCATTACAGATGCAAGCTCAAGTGTTGATGAATATGGTCGTCCTCAAGTTAACATCTCGCTAGACAGCGAAGGTGGTAGCAAGATGTCTGCGTTCTCTCGTCAAAATATCGGTAAGCTAATGGCTACCGTATTTGCAGAGTACAAAGACAGCGGTCGTAAGACACCTGAAGGCAAAGTGATTCTAACTAAGCATGAAGAAGTCATTAACCAAGCAACGATTCAATCTGCGCTAGGTCGTAACTTCCGTATTACTGGTATCGACTCTGCTGCTGAAGCTCACAACCTTGCACTTCTTCTACGTGCTGGTGCTCTGATTGCACCTATCTCGATCGTTGAAGAACGTACCATTGGTCCATCTATGGGTCAGCAGAATA
>NZ_JAHGAH010000626.1:0-674 GCF_030248475.1 Vibrio sp. D173a | reverse complement strand
TAGAACTAAGTACTGTGTTAATTTAAGAAGTGATATGTTGGTAGTAAATTGTAATATATTATTATCCTTAAAAAAAGCCAATACTTTAAAACGACCAAGCCCATTACTTACTGATGATTGGGTTATTTGTACTAACTTAACTACCTACAACGTGAGGAGACTAGCAAAACCTCTTGCAATATGTGACTGGATCTATATCGGTAGGACTAATGATGTGATTAAGTTCTTTGATATTGAGATGTATCCAGAAAAATATTTTGAGTACTTTGTAAAAGCTCCAAATAATTATGGTGACTTTACTAGGCAAAGGTATAGTGCCGAGCAGTGGATTATTCTTAATGCTTATCAGAGAGAACTAAATCGTAGATGCGTTAAATTTGATTATTGTTTTGATGATAATGAAAGAGTATTAAATTTCCATTCTAATATTATTGCTAATGATATTAGGATATTTTCAATGAGTAGTTTAGGTCTAAAGAGCTTTAAATATAAAATATATAATTTTTCCATGTATAGAATGCTTAGTGAAAAAGAGTGGAAGAAAAACTATTTTATTGTTAACAATATTTACATGTCTAAACGTGAAAGGGTTTCTGTCTTTTATGATCCTATTAGAATATGCTATGATCTAATTTCAATGAAATGGCCTAGAGTATTAAGAAGAAAATTTCGGA
>NZ_JAHGAH010000625.1:0-857 GCF_030248475.1 Vibrio sp. D173a | reverse complement strand
TGCGCGAAGTCACCTTCAAACTCGCTTGGGTTGTTGTTCTGATTCCAATAGTTTGCTTTGTACGCGCTACCGGCATGAGCGACTTGATCACCGCCAGTATAAACCGTTGCTGAATCCCACTTTTCTAGTGTGGAACAATCGACAGCCGCATAACTGTTAAATGCCATAAGACACGATGCGGTGAGGGTACTGAGTGTAAAAACCTTCTTGGCCACTCTTCCTTGGTTTAGGTGCATGTTTGCTATCCCTTAAGTTGTTGTTTCAAGTTATTTAATTCAAGTCGCAAGATCACGACCACTTAAATCTCTTCGCAAAACAACTGTAGGTAACAAAGACAATTTCGCACCCTAAACATTCCCTATTTATAAAATGACTCGCATTTATTTGCTGACACTATGCAACCACTCGACACTTATTTTGCACCGACAACTAATATTAAATTTATTTCGGAAAGCTAAAAAATAGACAGTCAAAACACACTTTGCCCATACTACCTACAAGGACAAGATGCCCCTAAAGTAACCAAAAAGTAGAGATTTATAGATTGAATGGATTTCTTTTTGGAATTCGCCGACTTTCTGGTGATAGATGTGTTAGTATCTGCGACTTTTTTGACGAACCTCACATTTTCAAAGGGAGATGTGCGGGAAATACACGGGCTTCACGGCCAAATATAGCGAAGAAATAATGTCTAACTTGACGCAAGTCGCCAACGAAAACATCAACGCAGAATCTACTTCTATCAATTTCACTAAAGCCCAATCTCTGGGTGAAAAGCTAGAACTTGGAAATCCAGTGTTCTGGCTCAGCGGCAGTTTTTTAACTCTCTTTGTCGTTCTCGCTTTTACCAACACTTC
>NZ_JAHGAH010000624.1:0-615 GCF_030248475.1 Vibrio sp. D173a | reverse complement strand
AAGCTGCACATTTCCTGCATATAGGTAGCGGTATGCTCAAAAAACAGCTTATAACCCTGACAGAAGTAGTTGTGGTTAGGTAAGCCATTTGGGCTAACAGCAAAGCGTTGCTTTGGACATCCGCCATTGCAGGCGAACTTGTATTTACAGCGTTTGCAGTCTGCGTTTAGCGTTTCTTGTTTGTCTTTTCCGAACTGAATAGCCTGAGAGCTTGTATTACATTCTTCGATAGATTTTTCGTGAATATTGCCCAATAAATGTTCAGGAAAACATAGTGATCACAGTTGTATAAATCCCCATTTGCTTCCAGAGCAAAGGCGTGACCACAGCGCTGCGCGAAGTGACAAATATTAGGGTTCTCACCAAACCAGCTACTCAATGTACTATCGAACATGTTGATATAAATTCGGCCGATATCTTTTCGTACCCATTGGTCAAAAATAGCATTTAAAAACTCACCATATTGACGCGCAGGTACAGACCACTCGGTGACATCCGCCAATGTTTCATTCGGTAGAACCAAACGTAATTGATCACCTTTGACTTCCCTCGCTTCGCGTTCGACCAGAGGCGTAAACTGGATGTGGGTTGAACCAATATCCTTGAGAAATTGAT
>NZ_JAHGAH010000623.1:0-685 GCF_030248475.1 Vibrio sp. D173a | reverse complement strand
CGTACTGACGCAATTGAGTTTCACCGATATCACGAAAAGCCAGTTCGTCGGCATTACGCAAGCGGTAAAAGTCGGTAGCCAGTGTCTCACCCTGCCAGTTAGCAAAGTCGGCGAGTTCTAAACCTTCTGCTTCGGCTAGTAGCTCCGCTTCAACCTTGGCCGCTTGCCAGTCTTTCTGGAACTGCTCGTAATCATCAACACCATTCGATACACAACCTTCAACTGGGTAGTTCATTTCATCAGCTAGCTGACAAACCGTGAACTGCGTATCTAGCTGAGACATAATCATCATCTGCTCGCCATCCATCTCCATGATCATGGTACGCATTTCGATTGGCCAGTCGTCCGGCAGGAATCGCAGACGAGTCAGCTCACGAATGTGCCAATCAGTCAGCTCGTAATAGCTTTCTGCATTGAGAATGTCTTTGTTCCAAATTTTAGCAATGGCTTCAGGATCATTACCCGCTGCCTGAGTTAAGTACTCATGTTCTTCGGCATAGTGGCTGAAGAGTTCGTTGTAACGCTTAACTTGATCGATGATGATGGTTTCTACTTCGATCTGGTTGTCTGGACGAATCTCTAACAGCTTGTACGCTGGGATATAGCCCGCGAGAGATGGCGCTTGCATATTGAAAACCGAGTGTTTAACGCCATCAATCTCATAGCTCTTCTTGCCTGTATCATT
>NZ_JAHGAH010000622.1:0-860 GCF_030248475.1 Vibrio sp. D173a | reverse complement strand
TAATCTGGGTAAGTTAACTCAGTACAGATGAACTTACCTCCTCTAAGCACAGTGACATTTTCTAAATGCTTTGTGCTTTCTGCGACTAAATGAAGGCGGTCTTCAAACTTAAAGAACGATTTATCTTCTTCGATGACAAAGATAAATAACTTATCAACATTGCGAGAAGCGTGTTCTAACAAGTGAAGGTGACCTTTAGTAATAGGGTTACAGTTCACAGCTACGCTACCCACTTTTAGCTCTGGATCAGGAACATGGCTTTCCAACAAAGATAAATAGCTTTTCATCTCGCAGGTTTCTAGTGACTGGGCAATTTTTTTATAGAAAACATATTTTATATTGGCTAGAACCAAATCTAGCGACCTTTCACTATTACCCCTTTTAACAGCGCATTCAGTTATATATTTATCAAAATTGATTTCTCTATATATCTCTTCAGAAATTAGTCTATTACCATACTTTGAAAAGTGACCATTCCTTTTTGTAAGGTCTAAAAAGAAATCATCGCCTCTATCTATTTTATTTAAATCAATATCATAAGAAAAGTTAGTTCCTTCTAGCTCATCAAAATCAAAAAACACTACAATATTCGGTGTAATATTAGTTTGAGTCATGTTATTTATTGCAGAGATAAGGTTCATTCCTATCACTCCGCAATTTTCTACTTTTATATCTAACCCATCTTTATTTACGAGACTTTGAATATAGCTTGGTATTGTATCCTTATCACTAACACCAATAGAGAAAGCCGTTGAAGAACCGAATATATGAAGCTTCCTCTCATATTTCTTAGGCTGACTTATTGTCGTTCTGACCCCTCCAGAAACTGATAAAAAGGGAGTGCAGCAATCACTTTGGGA
>NZ_JAHGAH010000621.1:0-697 GCF_030248475.1 Vibrio sp. D173a | reverse complement strand
AAGGCATCGCTCGTTTAACGGGTTATGTGAATAACATTTCCGTTAGCCGTTTTGTGGTTCCAGGCTATGTAAGTGAATACGCACACACGATTCGTATCCTAGATGCAGAGCAGGGTACTTACCAGCTGATTCGAGAGGACGAACGTGTCGTCTTAGAAGGTCAAATTGGTGAGTTGGCCACTGCAGATGACTACAGCCTATTTGTAGCTGGCTTTAAGTCTCATAATGGTTTTGAGTTTTCAATCGGAAATCGTAGCCGCTTAGAGGCGATTGAATGGTTAAAGTCTTCTCTTTCTTTATCTGAACAAGGCAAACAAACGGGTATTCTTAAGCTTAGCTTTGAGGGAGAAAATAAGCAGCAGATTTCTGAAATCCTGAACCATATTAGCCAAATCTACTTCTTACAAAATGTAAAACGTAACTCTGCTGAAGCAGAGAAGAGTTTAGCGTTCCTAGAAGGCCATCTTCCAAGCATCAAATCTCAGCTAACCTCATTTGAAGATACGCTAAATAACTACCGTCAAGAAAACGAGTCGATTGATTTAGGGCTAGAAGCACAGTCTACGTTAAAAGTTATGGTTGAACTTGAAGCGCAACTTAATGAACTGACTTTTAAAGAGAGTGAAATCAGCCAACGCTTTACAAAAGATCACCCAGCTTACAAGTCTTTGTTAGATAAACGCGAAACTCTTCTAAA
>NZ_JAHGAH010000620.1:0-1578 GCF_030248475.1 Vibrio sp. D173a | reverse complement strand
AGGCGGATAGCTTTATTGATACTCTCTCTGAAGAACGTGGCAACGTACGCGCCATCGAAGGCGGCAGCGCAGTTAAGATTGCAGACTCACGCTGGGCACTGCTCATCACAGCTGAAGCAGCACAAACCTTAGTAGAGAGCAGCTCAGCAGAGAAAGTTTCAGAAGCTATCTGGCAATACTATGAGATCATGGATGCTCAACCAAAGCTGTCGGCGAGTGAGCAAAACGAGCACATCCCACAGGCATTAAACCTGCAAGCCATTGGTGGCATTAGTTTCACCAAAGGTTGTTACACGGGACAAGAAACGGTTGCACGCGCTAAATACCGTGGTATGAACAAGCGTGAAATACGTATTGTCTCTGGCACAACTGAGCAACCATTGAGCCTTGATAGCGCGATTGAACTAGAGCGTAGTGTCGGTGAAAATTGGCGTGGCGCAGGTCGTCTTTTGAATGTTTACCTATTCTCAGATAACACGGCTATCGGTCTGATTGTTCTTCCAAACAACCTAGATGATGACGTGAAACTGCGCCTAACCAGCCAACCGGATCAGCAATGGGCGATTCAGTCTCTGCCATATAGCTTGGAAGAAGAGTAAATTCCCCTTGCAAACGGTTATTACAGATTGGTTGGATCAACAGCAAGTCGAGTACCGCTTGCTGTTGCAAGATAAAGAAACCACCTCCATCGAAGAGACAGCACAGGCTCGCGGTATAGAGCCATCACAAATGGTCAAATGCATTCTGCTACGAGATATGGGCAATCAATACGCCCTTGCGTGTGCGCCCGGCGACAAAGCGATTGATCCTAAAAAGGTACGTGCTGTCCTCAACTGCCGTCGCATGACTTGTGTCTCTCAGCAAGATGTCGAATCGGTAACTGGTTTTAAGGTCGATCATTTTTGATCCTTCCCTTCAACAGAATAAAATTGTCACCATCAGCTCAGGTGAGCGTATGGCGGGGATCGCGCTTGATCTTAACGATCTTATGAATTTGTGTGCACCAATTAGTGCGGATATCTGTCGATAACGCCGAGACGACATTGATATAGCTCGCAGAACCCCTGCCTTATATGCGAACCGTCTCATTACAAATGAGATCGACATCATATTTACTAGACTGACCAGATAAAATATTTAGTCACATTTAAAGCATAACTAGTCATGAAGACTATTCTAAGGTAGTCTACATTGACTGGTTGGCTTTTAATCAAAAGTTAAAACTGGCCAGTCAAAGTGAATCCACTGAGTAACGTCAGTATCCACTTTTGTGTAATGCATCTGTGACTATTCGCCCGTTTTTGAACGGGCTTTTTTTATGCGAAAAATTTACACTTTTATTGCACTTTTAAGAAATTACCGCCTATTCTTAACATGTCATATACGTTCTGCCTACAACCCAGACAGGAAAGTCAGCTGGCAGTTCAACTAACACTTTCGTTTTGAGGAGAAGCTCACGACAAAAACGATATTTGCTATGGAAACTGCTTACTGCAGCACAAATATCTATAAAGCGACAACTCCACTGCATATTACTCCACTCTTATCACAATTATTCCCTCGGAGATTTTCTATAAT